>CALMFG010000024.1 GCA_937863465.1 uncultured Clostridia bacterium | reverse complement strand
GCTTTTTTGGTACACCCGACAAGATTTGAACTTGCGACCTTACGAGTCGGAGTCGTACGCTCTATCCAACTGAGCTACGGGTGCAAAAGGGATTTTTAGAGTCCGAAAGCTATTATACCGCCTAAAGGCGGTTTCGTCAATTTCTAAAATCAAAAATCGGTCGCCAGAAAACTGAGTATAGGGTGAAGTAAGGTTATAGATAAAAAAAGATACAAAAATAAAATAAATACCTTGCATAACACAGTAGCGTGTGATATAGTGTAACCGATAAGAGAAGGAGGTGTTCCATGAACATCCAATTCAAAAAAGGAATTCTGGAACTTTTGGTCCTCTCTTTACTCAGTGAAAAAGACCGGTATGGGTATGAATTGGTCAACGAAATTTCGAAGAATATATCCATATCCGAAGGTACGATTTATCCGCTCCTTCGGCGACTTAACAGTGATGGATACTTCGAAACCTACTTAAAGGAATCCTCAGAAGGTCCGCCGCGAAAGTATTACCGAATCACGAAAGACGGGGAAGCGGCATATAAGGAGCTGAGCGAAGATTGGGACAAGTTCTTGAAAGGTGTCGAAAGAATTTTAAAAGGAGATAGGAAATGAGCAAAAATGAGTTTATGCGAAAACTGAAGGACGGCCTCGTAGGCCTCAATCAGACTGATAAACGCGAAATCCTGCTGGATTATGAAGAGCATTTTCTGGATGGGATTAAGCTGGGCAGAACCGAAGAGGACATCTGCGAAAGTCTGGGCGATCCGGCCGAGATTGCGGCGAATATCAAAAAAGAAACCGGGAAAAAGCAGGATTCCGGCAACGACGGCGTCAATACGGCGGCCTACATCATCGGCATCATCGCGCTGGCCATCGGCAGCTTGTGGCTGATTGGCTTTGCGTTCAACGTGCTGGGCACGCTGTTTGGCAGCGTCATCGGCATCTTCGCGGTGCTGGCTCTGCCGTTTGTTCTGGCAGTCAAGATTCTGGCAATCAGTGCCCTCGTCATGGTCATCTCGATTTCGGTCATGATCATCTTTGGATTGGTCATGCTGAGCATCCTGGTCTTAAGATGGTTTAAGCAGATGATTAACGGCCTGACGCACGACGAGGATAAGAAAATCAAGCGTGAGTTTAAGATGTTCAAGGTCAAGGGCTATGTCTGGGCCATCTTAGGCATCATCGCGGTGCTGGCATTCGGCGGCATCCTGTATGGCGCGCTGTCGGTCGGCGGAGATGCGGTTCGGGCGGCGATGAACGGCGATTTTGACGCCGCAATTGCCAATGTGGAGGATCTGGAGAATATCAACAGTGAAAGCGACTTCTTCGATTTTATCGAGGAGAATGACAGCTTCCCGTTGGGCTTCGTCTTTGATGAAAGCAAACTGGAAAACGGCAACTATAACTTTGCCGCATGGTTTGGATGGAAGAAAACCATCGATGCCACGGAAACGCTGGATATGACCGGCGTGGATACGATTATCATTAGCGCAAGCTCGGCTGGGATTAACGTGGTAAACGGCAGCGCGCCCGAAGCCAAACTGACCGGACGTTCGCGGTACGGCACCGAGAAAATGGAGGTGACCAAAGACGGTTCCACACTCCAAATCAAGGTGTTACCAGCGGTGGGCCCGTTTAACAGCGGATGGGTGAACCTTGAAGTGGTTCTGCCGGATAATGTTTATAACAGCGTTATTGTCAAGAATTCGTCGGGCAGCATCACGGTGGTGGGCATTAAAGCAGAGAGCCTGGAAACAAAATGTTCTTCTGGCAGCATCAACATTAACGGTGAGGGATTTGCCTACGGTCTGCTCGCGGCAGATAATTCATCGGGTAAAATATCCGTTGAGAACGTCACTGATGCGAAGACCGTCGATGTGGAAAACGCATCCGGCTCGGTTGTCCTGACCAATGTCATATGCGATTTTCTGAAGGTAAAGAACATGTCTGGCAGAATTGAAGGACAGATGATTGAAGCGGAAATGGATATCAAGAATACGTCGGGAACGATCATCATTTACGGCACAGTCGGTGGCGGAAACAGCTCTGTGAAGTGCACATCCGGCCGGATTGAACTGAGCCTTTCGGATGAGCCAATGGATATCAGAGCGTCGGCCTCATCTGGATCGGTTAGTGTCGCAGATAATGACATGTATAATGTTCTGATGGACAGCCGTACCAGCTATGTCGGCGAATACATTGACGAAGTATTGGACACTCCCAGCATTGATGTTGAGTCAACCAGCGGCAATGTGGATATCATGTTTCACTAAACAGGATATAATTACAAGTATTAAAAGTGTGAAGCGATTGAACTGAACCCCAGCGAGTAGACACGAATAAAAAGAGCCCTCGCAGGATATC
>CALMFG010000023.1 GCA_937863465.1 uncultured Clostridia bacterium | reverse complement strand
GGCCTCCCCAAATCCCCGAGTGCCGAGTATATGGACATCGACAACAGCGGGAACATCTCGGGGCTGTTCTAAAAAAATATAACCTTGCGGTTAAGCCCGCAGGGTTATTTTTTTAGGTGGTCTTTGACCACCACCAAATCTTCAATGGTGTCCACATCCATCAGCTCGTATTCGTCGGATATCTGGACCGTCTTCAGCAGGTCCAGATGGCGGCGGTAGACCACACGCCCGTATTCGTCGTCCGCCAGCCCCATAATCTCCTCATAGCAGGCACGAGGGAAGATGACGGGGTTTCCGATGCGGCTGCCATACGCCAGCGATACGATATTTTCGGGGTGCTCACGCCAGAAGGTGATGAGTTTGGTGATGGAATCGGAAGTTAACAGCGGCTGGTCGCCGACGATGTACATATAGCCGTCGTAGGAAGGCCCGAGTGCGGCGGTACCCAGTTTGATGGTGCGGCCGATGCCGAGTTTGGGCTTGGTGTTGATGATGACCTGAATGTTGAATTTCGAGACCGTCTGAATAACGGCTTCCGACCCTGCCACCAGCAGACTGCGGTCCAGCATACCGAAGGGTACAGCGGAAAGAACATGCTCGATGATCGTTTCGTCTGCGAAAGATTCCAACAATTTGTCATTTTCACCAAAGCGCGTGGAATCGCCGGCTGCCATAATGACACAGCCGATTTGATTGCTCATAAGCGTATGCTCCTTTATTAATTTGAAAGGAAGTAGATGATGATATACGCAACCGCGATGATGAATAAAATGACTAAAATCCCAATCAGAAAATCGATGGGTTGCTTTTTGCCGTTGTTGCCCTGATTCGTGCTGGATGTCCGACGTGCACTGGAGAAATTATCCAGAGCATCGGGCATGACATATACATCCTTTGTTTTTTCTTTTTTAACGCTGTAGTCCCCAAACTCGCTTTCAAGTGAACTCTTCACACCGGCGCTGGCCTTGGTCTGGGGCTTGCCTTTTAAATCCGATCTGCGTATCAACTGTGTCTGGCCAGTCAGGTTCAGCGTATCGCCTGAGCCGCTTTTTTCGGCGGGCTTCTCCGCCCCGCTGTCAGCCGTTTCCGACCCGCCGGCTTTTCCCAGCACCTTGCTGACCGTGACGCGCTCGGTTTCGCCGCTGTAGTTCTCGTTGACCGTCACTTCGCCCGGCGGCGTGATATTGATGTCGTCCAGTTCGTCCAGTTTAAACTCACCGTCCGCTTCGCCGGAAACAGACGCGATATATTCGTTGATTTCGCTCTTTTTCATTTTGATGGGCTCAGCATCGGCCTCCTGCTTGCGTCCCGCATCAGCCGGAGCGGAGAGCGCCACCTTGTAATTGATGATGCGCTCATACAGGTCGTTGGTTTCGTCCTCGTACAACCAGTTGTTGGTGATGTCCTTGGTGATGTTGACCGAGTTAGTGACATGCGCAATCAGCTTTTCAGCGGTTTCGTGTGCAAAATCGGTGAGCTTTCTTGGAAGCGCCACATGGAATTTTGCGAAATCATAGGATTTCAGTTTTCGGAGGTTCGCGATGCTGCCTTGCGCGCCGGAGAAAGCGTTTTTAACCGAACGCTTGGGGCTTTTATACGGGTAATTTTTTTGGACATTGGCAATCAGCGAAGTGAGCAGCGTAAACAGAATTTCGGTGACATAGGTGACGATATTCTGGTTTTGCATATCGCTCTGAAAATAGAAATTGTCCAGCGCGACCGACAACAGCAACGTGTCGTCAATTTGCGCGTCCACAAAATCGCGGGTGTTTTCGCGCAGTTTCAGCGCCGAAATGCACTGCATATAAACGACAGCAGATGCGGTTTTGCCCTTCATGAGTTCGGAACAGTACTTATAGGTACTGGCATAGTCTCCGTTTTTAAATGCGGCTTCTGCTTTTTCCAGAAGCGGGGCATTGTCACCCTGTTTTGGCGCCATGTTTTATTCTCCTGCCGATTTTCATTTCTTTTGTTGAGATTTTACCATATTTTTGGAATTTGTGAAAGATGGCAGCGTGAATATATTGTGAATATCACTGGAAATTTCGCGCAGATTCATATACACTAGAAGGGTAAACGAAACTATGAGCGTACAGCTTTTAAGGAGTGCAAACGGTCACCATGGAAAATGAGATGAAACTGAACAAGTATATCGATCATACGATATTAAAACCCGGAGCCAGTGTTGAGGACGTCAAAAAAATCTGCGATGAAGCGAAGGAATACGATTTTGCCAGTGTCTGTGTCAACCCTTCCAATATTGCTTTTGTCGCCGAGCAATTGAAGGATACCGATGTGAACCCGTGCGTGGTCGTCGGGTTTCCTCTGGGCGCCACGCTGCCCGAAGTGAAGGCTTTCGAGGCCGAAAGCGCGATTGCGCTGGGCGCCAAGGAGGTGGACATGGTGGTCAATATCGGGGCGATTAAATCGGGTGACTGGGATCTGGTCAAACGGGATATGGCGGCTGTGGTAAAAGCGGCCAAGGACAAGGCGCTGGTGAAGGTCATCATCGAGACCTGCCTTTTGACAGATGACGAGAAGATTCAGGCCTGTAAGACCGCCAAAGCGGTCGGCGCGGACTTTGTGAAGACTTCTACCGGCTTTTCCACCGGCGGAGCTGTAAAGAGTGATATCGAGCTGATGCGGCGCGTGGTGGGCAAGGAGATGGGCGTCAAGGCATCGGGCGGTGTTCGATCCTTCGAGGACGCAATGACCATGATTGCCGCGGGCGCAACGCGTCTGGGCACATCATCGGGCGTCAGCATTGTCAGCGGCGAAAAAGGAAATGGCGGCTACTAGTGCGCGGATAAGAAAAAAAATGCTACAAAAATATTAAATATATACCAATTTTGTGAAATGTGCGAAAAACCGCAGTTAAAAAAAAGGATATCAACCCGAGTCTGGCGAAGTATTTAAAGTAAAGCAGAAATCATCTTGTTTTTGGTGGAGGATTACATGGATATTACTGATATTCGGATTAGAAGAGTTAGCACTGCGGGCAAAATGAAAGGAATCGTTTCAGTCACTTTCGACGACATGTTTGTGGTTCACGACATGAAGATCATCGAAGGTCAGAGTGGAAACTTTATCGCAATGCCCTCCAGAAAAACACCTTCTGGGGAGTACAAGGATATCGCTCATCCCATCAACTCTGAAACACGGGACAAAATTCAATCAGCGATTTTGAAAGCATTCGATACGCTTCCGCCGGAAGACGAAGAAACATACGAAGAGTAACTAAAGCGCCCTTTGGCAGAAAAGCCGAAGGGCTTATTTTTTTTTGCGCCGGTAGTGCCGCTTGCCCGGATGCTTTTTTAAGTAATCCATGAAGAAATAGACCAGCAAAAGTATAACCACGCCGGCAAACGCCGTATACAGTATATACTGATTGCGCTTTTGTATAATCAGCCGATTCAGCGCGTCGGCCGAGAGCAGAACCAGACCGTCGCTCGTCGCAATCTGGATGATTGGCGGGTCTTCGCCCGCACTGTCTTTCAGTTCGATGCGTACCTGGTTACCTTCCAGCGTGGCGATGGCATCCTTGGAAAAGGAGGTAATCCTCAAGCCGCTCATGTCCAGATTCTCAATATCCAGGATGACGGCTGATTTTCGCTGGTTTTCCGTTTCCTTAGCGCCGCTGTTTTTTTCTTTGATGTAGGCGATATAGTCATCCAGCCCCTCAGCGGTAAAACCTTCGGGATAGTTTCGTGTGATATAGACAGTGTAATCAATTTCGGTTTTGCCGTCGTCCACCGATATATCAAAGGTGTTGAGCCCGTAGAAGAGAAGATAGCGGCCGATATCGCCGCTTACAGTGAACCCATCTCCGGCGACGCAGTCGATATCCACATAGTCATCTGAGGCCGACATCCGCGCGGAATAGATGGTGACAGTCTCATCGAAACCATCCAGTTTCTCGTCATCCAGCGTGATGTAGTAATTCCCGGAAGCAACTGGATTCACCAGTTTTGCGAAGGTGTCGGATGCGCTGAAACACACATATAGTGTTTCGCCCGAGGCATAGAGCGCAGTCGGTGTGCTGAAACCGTCATCATCGGTAGCGATTTTCTGGTCGAATTCAAAGTTGGACCCATAACAGTACAGCAGACTGTTTGCGGCGTCCGAGATGGTGATATCGCCGGCACTTGAGATGGCGATGCCCGAGGCATCACTGGGCACGGGGCCCATAGCCGAAAGCGGGATGATATACGCCGAGCCGCCGGTGAGGGACAGATAGAGCAGTTCGCCGTCCGTGTCGTTCAGGACAAAAACATCGTCTCCGCTGACCGCTACATCCTGCGGATTGCTGATGAGGTCGCGGCTCAGTGTCTGAACGCTGGGTTCGTCACCGGAGAAATCGACAAGATACAGGTCGGAGCTGCCGCAGACCAGCGCTTCCGATTCGCTGACCAGCTCAAACCGCCTGGGGTTGGCCGTGAAGTTCAGCGGAATCGTGCGGGTCAATCCGCCGCTTTGATCATAGATGAGGAATGCCGGTGCGGATGCGTCCAGCACATAGAGATGGTCATCATACCAGGCCAGGTCCAATGGGTCGGGGATGTCCGAGATGGTATCGGTCAGCGTCAGACTGCTGTTAAACTTCAAAACGCGGTGATTGCCGGTATCGGCCACATAAAAATTCCCTGAGGCGTCCTTAGCCATCGCCGACGGGCTTTTTAGGCCGGCGCTGCTTCCCGGGATGACAGATACCGTGTCATCCCCGGCAAAGTCGTAGAGCAGGCCGTCATCCGTTCGGGATGTACTGCCGCAGGCCAAGAGATGGCCGGACGGCGCGGCGGCAAGCTGGTATACTTTCTTGGGGGTGCCGATGCTTCGCTGGAGTGTGAGATTCAAATCATAGTAATAGATTTTCTTATCCACAGGCGAGGACAGGGCCAGGCCGCTGTCCACCACGGCGATGTCGATGCTTCGTTCGGCCGACTTGACGAGTGAAATTCCCAAGGGAGCCCCGGTCGTTTTATCATATGCGTTAATCATCGCGCCGCCGGATTCAACCACGTACAACGCATCGCCCGAAACGGCCAGAGCGGATGGGGAAGTGACAGCAATGCCGGTCTGCTCGGCGCCGAAGATGGCGGTCAGTTCCAAGGTTTCAATGTCGAAAAGCTGGATACGGTTGTTTCCGGTGTCCGCCACGAAAAGCGTTGCGCCGTCTGTGGTGAGCGCGCTGGGGTGACTGAACTGCCCGGCCGAGATGCCTGCGGCACCGATGGTGCTGAGATATTTTCCGCTATCGTTATAGACGAAGATGACGCCCGCTGTCTCGTCGAGGACAAAAACGCGTGTGTCCGAAAGCACAATATCGATGGGCAGGGAAAGATTCTTGTTGAAGGTGAAAAGCGGGGTGTTGTCGGCATCAAAGACGGCCACATATTGTTTAGCCGCATCGCAGACATAGGTTTTGCCGTCGGGGGCTTGCGCCGCCGCTGTGGGGCGCTGGATGGTGTTTTTGGGCAGGCTGAAGTTCAGCGCCTCCAGATGGGTGCCCGCCCGAACGAAAACCGGAGAAAAAAGGCAGACAAAAAGCACAAAGATTGCGAAAGCCCAACGGCTTAAAAACGGTGCTCTCCTTGTGCCTGACATTTCCCTAAAACCCCATCAATTAAGTGATATTTTTAGTCTATCACAACAGATGAGATTAATAAACTTAAAATTATGGAAATATACTAATTATTGTATTGCATTCGGTTGAACGCCGTCTGCCTTCACATATTTGTCCTTCAGCATCAGATAAAAATTGGCGTTGACACTGTTTATGAGCGGAACAACAAATAGCGCACATATACAGGATAACGCGGTAAAGAGCATTTGAGTCAGACTATTGCCGTGTGTATGGGCTATAATGGCAAAAACAAAGAATAGAATGGTAGGGGAATAGAAGGGTATCAGGGAGAGATGCAGACCAAAGAGCCTACCTTTGTGGCCATCCATCATTTTGATGCTTTCCTGAATCGCCTCACCCGCGGTATAATGCGGGTTCTCAACGGCGATGAAATACGACATTTTGTATGCGTAGCTCATCACGAGTCCAGGCACCACAAGCAAAAGCGACCACAGATATAATTTGATATACATGAACAGATATAATCCAACACTTCTGCCGTAATCGGTTTTAAAGCCTGTGAAGAGCATGGGGAAGCTCACGTCTTCCGAGCGCGCTACGCGTATAAACACATCAGCGAAGCTGATGAAAAAAGCGCCGATATAAAGCGACATAACCAGCGCGAGAAGAAAGAAACGCACTAAGGTTTCGAAATCTTCTAAGCCGCTTAATGGCAGAATGCTGATAATCAAGTAATTGACCAACAATGACGATGCTGAAACCAGAGCCGACATACCAAGCAAAAGCCAGTACTGTTTCTTGATTTTCAGGATCGATTGTTTAAGAATGCCTTTTTCCATGGGATTAACTCCTGTTTAAATGAATGTTAGTTAATCATATCATAAAATGGAAAAACATAAAATAAAAGAGAATAATATAACAAAAGCCATGGTTTCCCATGGCGGCGTTTTTCTATTGAATCAGCACATCCAGCGCCTGCCAGATATCGCTGACGCCGTGCTGTTTGATTTTCGATGTTTTCACCACGTTGCGCTGAGGCAGAATCACCGCGTTAAAGCCCAGCTTTTCGGCTTCGCTGATGCGCTTTTCGGGCATGGTGATGCTTCGGACTTCGCCGGTCAACCCGATTTCGCCCAAGATGACCGATTGGTGGTCGCAGGGCTTGGCACGGAAAGAGGAGACGATGGCCACGGCGATGGCCAGGTCGGCCGCGGGTTCCACCAGTTTCATACCGCCCGCGATATTGACATAGATGTCCTGATTGTATAGCTTAAGGCCCAGCTTCTTTTCCAAAACCGCCACGATCATGTTGACGCGGTTGTAGTCCGCACCGGTCGCCACGCGGCGGGGAATCGCCAGCGCGCTCATCGAGACCAGCGCCTGTACTTCGATGAGCACCGGACGCGTCCCTTCCAGCGCGCAGTAGACGCACGCACCGGCTGTTTTGGGATTCATCTCACCCAAAAGAAGACCCGAAGGATTGGACACCTCCACCATACCTTCCTCTTTCATCTCAAAGATGCCGATTTCGTTGGTGGAGCCGAAACGGTTTTTGGCCGCGCGCAGGATGCGCAAGGTGCCGTGCTTTTCGCCCTCGAAATACAGAACCGTGTCCACGATATGTTCCAGAACGCGGGGACCCGCGATGGCGCCCTCCTTGGTGACATGTCCGATGATAAATACGCCGCACCCCGTGGTCTTGGCGTAGCGTGTCAGCGAGAGACTGCATTCTTTAATCTGGCTGACTGTGCCCGGCATGCCGCTAAGCCCGCTGTTGTATACCGTCTGAATCGAATCGATGACGACAAAGTGGGGATGGTATGAAGCGAGCGCCGCCTCGATGGTCTCCATATCGGTCTCGGCCAGAAGCTGAATGCCGCCGCCCGAAACGCCCATGCGTTCGGCCCGCATCTTTACCTGCGCGCCGGATTCCTCACCCGTGACGTACAGCACACGCTTGCCGCATCTGGCGAGGTTATCGACCACCTTTAAAAACAGTGTGGATTTTCCGATGCCCGGTTCACCGCCCGCCAGCACCACACTGCCCGGCACTACGCCGCCGCCAAGCACGCGGTCCAGCTCAAAAAAGCCCGACGGGCTTCTTTGGACCGAGGCGGTTTCCACCGCGTCCAAACTGACCATCAGGCTTTGATTAAAATTCTTTACTGCTTGCGTTGGAACCGCAATGGATTGCTCTTCCATCGTGTTCCAGCTGTCACATTCCGGGCATTTGCCCAGCCATTTTGCCGAAGCATAGCCGCATTCGGTGCATACAAATTGTGCCTTGCTTTTGGCCAAGGGATTCCTCGCTATCTTTCAAACGGCACTTCGGCCATCTTCAATACGTCGCGATTTTTCTCGGCGGCGCCGATGATGCCGTCGGTGATGTCATACCACAGGACGACGTTGCCGGTGACGCTGGCGAGTATCGCCTGGGAGTTGCTGTTGGAAAGACGGCCCGTGCTACCGTCCGCCCAGTAATAGACATAGATGGCCTGATCCTTGGTGTAGGCGACAAAGTGATCGCCGAGATCAAAATTCAGCACGCCGGTCGCCACAACCACGGGTTCGTTGCCGCCGACCGATACCATCAAATCGCCGGACAGTGAACGCTGGGTATTTAAGAAAGCAATCGCCTCGCCGTTGGTGACGGGGTCGAACACATAGGTATCAAAAACATAGGGTTCGTTTTCGAACGACAAATCCTCTTTAATCTTGAGGGATTTAATGGTGGTCTGGGTGGTTCCTGTGTCCTCGGCCATCGCGTCTACCCAGATAATCTCAGATTCACAGATGCTGGGGGTGCTGATGGAGAAGGGCTCTTTGCTGTAATCGTAGCTTCGAAGCATGACCACTTCCTGATTGGCCAGGTCGTACAGGTAGATTTTATCCGACTTGGAACCGGTGCTGATATTGAAGAGACAGTAGTCGCCCGAAAGGAAAAGCTTGGGCATACCGTACAGGTATTCACGCAGGACAAAGCTGGTGTTTGTGCTGCGGTCATATGCCATAATCCGTCCGCCGCCCTTGTTGTTGTAGTCTGATTCAATCCAGACGATCCAGGTCTCATTCATCTTGGCGCCAAACAAGTTGTTGCCCGCGGGTTCATCTGCCGCACCGCTGTCACCGACCAGACGCGGCGGTGTTTCAACGATGGTATAGGAAGAAGAGCCGATATCAAAGATGATGACGTGATTGATGGCGTTCGGCGCGGTGGCCGCTTCATCGCCCGAGGTGTAGATGATTTTGCCGTTGTAGTAGTAGGGGTCGGCAATAAACCAGTGCGGAATCATCACTTCGGTTTCAAGATCGCTCATATCCGCCTTGGCGTAGGTAGCCGGAGGCGGGGTGGGGGTGGCAATAGGTGTGGGTGTGGGTGCCGCGGCATCTTCCGCAAACAGCGTCTTCGCATACGGAACGCCCCAGTGGTAAACAGCGAAACCAACGCCGGCGATGACCAAAATCACAGCAACGACTTTAACGATGGGAATCATCGGAGATGAATATACTTTGGAAACGCTGCGTTTTCCGGCATAGCCGCGCATGCGCAGGGATTTTTTCATTCTTTTTCTTCTAAAGTACTGCCCGATTCTTTGAAATATTGACATATTTCCTCCAGATTTATCTTCACTTAAACAAAAAAATATCTTAACGATTATAGCAAAAACCGACGGCCAGCGCTACGTCTGGCTTTTTTTATTAAAGAATTGTTTATACTTATTCCTCCACGCAAATAGTTTACTCTATGCGCATCAATAAATCAAATTAAACCTTGCGTATCAAAGACCAGCGTTAACCAGACAGACGGCATGGCAGGCCACGCCCTCCTCGCGTCCGACGAAGCCGAGATGCTCGGTGGTGGTCGCCTTGATATTAACCGCCTCCACGGGCAGGTTCAGCACGGCGGCGATATTTTCCCGCATAGTTGGGATATAGGGGCCCACCTTGGGGGCCTGCATGGCCAGTGTAACGTCGATATTCTCAACAATACAGGCCGTTTCCTTCAGCTTTTCTCCGACAGTTTTTAGGAGCACCAGACTGTCCGCGCCGAGGTATGCCGGGTCGGTATCCGGAAAAATCTGCCCGATATCCGGTAAACCCGCCGCGCCCAGCAGGGCATCCATTACGGCATGAACCAGCACATCGGCGTCCGAATGTCCGGCCAGCCCTTTGTTGTGGGGCAGTGTCACACCGCCCAAGATCAGCTTTCTGCCTTCCGCAAAGGCATGCACATCCATGCCGTGTCCAATTTTCATACGAACCCTTTCCGGTTTCAGATCTGCCTGCGTGGTGATTTTGGTGTTGGTGTATTCGCCCGGTACAAAATGCACAGGCAATCCGATGCGTTCAACCAGCACCGATTCGTCTGTGCCGACGTAGCCGTCCTGGCGCGCCGCGTCATGCGCTTTTTTGAGCGTATCGGCGGCAAAACACTGTGGCGTCTGAATGTTGACCAGTTCCGAGCGGTCCAGCGTCTCAACAATTTGACCATTCTGGACGCGCTTGATGGTGTCGTTGGAAAACACGCCGACCACAGCCGAACCGAAGGCCAGCAAGGCTTCACGGCACGCACTGATGGTGGCGGGCGAGATAAAAGGCCTGGCGCTGTCGTGGACCATCACGAAATCGACCGAACCGCCCAAAGCGGAGAGACCGTTGAAAACCGAATCCTGCCGTTCTTTTCCGCCGTGAACCAAGCCGCAGGGGAAGGGCAGTCTGGGCAGGCATGATCGAACGGCCGATTCTTCCTCCGGCCGGCAGACGATGACCGCCTGATCGATGACACCCGATGCGGCAAACGCATCCAGCGCATGTAAAAAAAGCGGTTTTCCGTCCAAAAGCATCAGCACTTTGTTTTTATCCGACTGCATGCGCTTTCCGCTGCCCGCGGCCAGAAGCACCAGCCCAATCGTTTTTTCGTTCACGCGGTCACCTTATAGAATCTCATACATCGCATCAGCATCGTCCTTGCGTACAGTCTCGGCCACCGACAGTACCCGAGCTTTGACGCTTTTTTCGCCGAAACGAATTTCGATGATATCGCCCACCGCTACCTGTTTGCCGGATTTGGCCGCATGCCCGTTCACCGATACCCGCTGTTTGTCACAGGCTTCGGCGGCGAGTGTCCGGCGTTTAATCAGCCGTGATACTTTTAAATATTTATCCAGTCGCATTGACTACCTCTTGTCCAAATTTTTGCCTTCAATATTATATCATACACACGTAAAAAAGCGCATTAAAAAAGGCGATGGAATGAACCATCGCCTAAAAAATAACGTGTCTAAAGGGATTTAGTTATTCAATGCGTTATCAAAACGCTGAATATCCGCTTCTTCTTCCCACTGTGCATACGCGTCGTCAATAGCGGATGACTGCGCTGTCGAAAGCAGAGAAGATTCGATATCGGCTTTGACATCGTCAAACGCCAGCGGGCCGACGGGAGTAATGCTGACCAGCTTTAAGACATGGTATCCATAGATGGTTTTGACCGGTTCGCTGATATCACCGACATTGGTCAGCGCCATAGCTGCCGTTTCAAATTCCGGCATAAACTGTCCGCCGTCTTCTGTCACTGCGTAACCGTCCGGATAGGAATCCATACCCGAGTCACCGTTTCCGGCGGCAATCTGCTCCGCAATCAGGGCGTCAAAATCTTCACCGTTTAAGGCACGGGTTCTTAAAGCTTCGGCTTCGGGAAGCAGGGCTTCGTAGACCGGATCCAGAATCGCTTTGGCCACTTCTTTCAGCTCATCGGTTGTCGCGGAATCGTATGCGCTGAGCGCCATGTTGTAGAGGTCGGAATTCTCAAGCTCGGCCTGAAGCAAAAGGTCGCGTACGTAGTGGATGGGTTTGGTGTTATAAACAGCAATCGTTCCGGAGCTAATCAACGTATCCAGCAGATCCGGTTCAGATTCGTACAGCGAAGTCTGACTGTCCAACTGGGTGTCGTAGTAGTCCTGAACAGACTGAGGATCCACCGTGATGTCGGCGGTCAGGTAGTTCTGGATATTGGTTTGGATTTGATAATCTTTCAAAAGCGCCAGCATGCCTTCAACCGAAGGATCATCCAGCCCGAAGTAGTTGGTCATCATGGTAGCAACCTGTTCGGCTACTTCTTCATCGGTCATGGTTGTTCCATACTGCAGGTTGCTCTCCAGGATGCTGGATTCAATCTGCGATGAATAGTAATCATAATAGCTCTTGGCGTTGGCTTCCAT
Source organism: uncultured Clostridia bacterium (assembly GCA_937863465.1). Taxonomy (GTDB): domain Bacteria; phylum Bacillota; class Clostridia; order Christensenellales; family CALMFG01; genus CALMFG01. Next base: position 15,526 of record CALMFG010000023.1, on the reverse strand, counting down.
CTCGGTCAGCTCATCGTCTGTAAACGTATCCAGCCCAAGCTCTTTGGCTTTCTGATTGGCAATCTCAGCGGAAATCAGGCTGTCCAGCGTTGAGGCCGCGGCTTCTTTATAAGCGTCGGCGTTTTCTTCGGCAAAGTAGTATTCAGCATCGCCGTAGGTATTAAAGCCGTCTGCTTTCAAAGAACTGTAAACCTCGCTCTTTAAAATGTCCACACCGTTAACAGTCGCAACAACCTGAGCGGCATCTTTGTCCTCGTCCTTGGAGATCAGCGAACACGCGCTGACAGAAAGAACCAGCGCCAAAACCAAGGTTAAGGCTAAAACTCGTTTCAACTTTCTCATCTTTTCTTACATTTATTCCTTTCACATCGAATCGTGTTACTTGTATATGCTAAAACAAGACCAATTATACAGAAAAATCTTACAATGTGCAACGCATCACGCGGTTCAATAATGTAAATAATTCTTGAACAGCGCCCGCGCTCGGCTTAAACTCGATGGTTGGCGGCTCGGAAGCGAGCAAACGCACCGACCGCTTGTATTCGTCGAGGATGCTCATGAGCTTGACCGAATCCACACGCGTCTCTTCGGCGTACTTCAGACGGAACACATTATCACGCCGGGTGATGAGCGCAAAGCCGGCCAGTTCGCCAAAGGATTTGACCAAAGACACCGTAATGAGGTTCTTTACGCTGGGCGGAAGGGGACCGAAACGATCTTTTAACTCATCCTGTACCTCTTTGGCGTCGTGGGTGTTTCGCACCGCCGCAATCTTTTTGTAGCTCTCCACTTTCACCACATCGTCGTCAATGTAGGAAGGCGGGATATAGGCGTCCACATCCAGTTCCACACTGCATTCGGCCGGTTCAAAATCGGCTTCGCCCTTGGCCTCGCTCACGGCTTTCTTCATCAGCTTGCAGTACATGTCATACCCGACGGATGCCATATGCCCGCTCTGCTCGGGCCCAAGAAGGTTGCCTGCGCCGCGAATCTCCAAATCCTTCATGGCGATTTTAAATCCTGCGCCGAACTCGGTGTTCTGGTTGATGGCGTCCAGACGCTTTCGCGCCACCTCCGAGATAAACTCGCCTTTAAGGTAGGTTAAGTAGCACACGGCCTTCACGTCGCCGCGCCCGATGCGGCCCTTTAGCTGATAGAGCTGGCTAAGACCGAACTTGTCCGCTTCGTAGACGATGAGTGTGTTGCAGGTGGGGATATCCAGCCCGGACTCCACGATGGTGGTGGAGAGCAGAACGTCATATTCGCCGCCGGTGAAGCCGATCATGGTGTTCTCAATCACGTGCTCGGGGAGCTGGCCGTGCACCACGGCGACGCGGGCTTCGGGGACAGCGCGCGCAAGTTCGGCCATCAGGTAATCCATCTGGTTGATCTGGCGACAGACAAAGTAGCACTGACCACCGCGCTGTATTTCGCGGGAGACGGCGCGCGACACCAGCGCACGCGAATAGGCCATCACATAGGTCTTGATGACTTTACGCTGGATGGGCGGGGTTTTCAGCATGCTCATATCGCGGATGCCGACCAGCGACATCTCCATGGTGCGTGGGATGGGCGTGGCCGACAGCGTCAGTACATCCACATGCCGCTTCATGTCCTTGATTCTTTCCTTGTGCGTCACGCCGAAGTGCTGTTCCTCATCCACCACCAGAAGGCCTAAGTTTTTAAAGACCACGCGGGGAGAGAGCAGGGCGTGCGTGCCGATGACGATATCCATGTTCCCTTCAGCCAGCGCTTTTAAGGTTTTCTGCTTGTCCTTTTCGCTGACAAAGCGCGACAGCTGAGCGATTTTCACCGGAAAGCCTTTGAAACGCTCGGTGAAATTCTGGTAATGCTGGCGGGCCAGCAAAGTGGTGGGCACCAGTACGGCCACCTGTTTTTGGTCATAAACCGCCTTAAAGCAGGCGCGCATGGCCACCTCGGTTTTGCCGAAGCCCACGTCACCCAACAGCAGACGGTCCATCACCTTGGGGCTTTCCATATCCTTTTTAATCTCGTCGATACAAATCAGCTGTCCGTCGGTTTCCTGAAAGGGGAAACTGCTTTCAAAATCCTCCTGCCACGGGCTGTCCGGTGAGAACACAAAGCCCTTGTTCTGCGTACGGTCGGAATAGATTTTGACGAGATCGAAAGCCAGCGCTTTGACCGAACGCGCGGCCTTGGCCTTGGCGGTGTCCCATTCCTTGGTGCCCAGCTTATTGAGCACGGGCGTTTCGCCGCCGATGTACTTCTGGACGCGGTCAATCTGCTCGGTGGGAATATAGAGCTTGTCGCCGTCGCGGTATTCCAAAAGAATGTAGTCGCGTTTTTTGCCCTGAACATCCATGGTGAAGAGCCCGGCAAAACGTCCCTTGCCGTGCAGTTCGTGCACCACGATGTCTCCTTCGGCAAGGTCGGTGAACATATCCAGCGTACTGTCCGTGCTGGCGGCGGGCTTAAACTGGCGGCGGAACCCGAACAGGTCGGTTTCGCCGTAAATCAGCGTTTGCGTTTCGGGGAACTCGGCGCCGCTGTCCAGCGGATAGGGGAGAACCGTCGCATCCGAAAAAGCGATGTTTTTTGCGGCCAGAACGTTTTTTAAGATGCGCGCGTTGCGTTCACTGCCAGTGTAGAATATCGGTGTGTACCCGTGTTCCATGCGAAGCGCGATATCGTCGGCCGCTGGTTCCAGCTTGCCCATATATCCGGCGGGGGTTTTCATCCCCAGCACAATTTCCTCGGCTGATTTGAAAGCCGGGCTTTTTCGCACGGACGCGAATTCAATCTGCGTGCGGCCTTCCAGACGGGTTTGAATCTCTTCGGGAGAAAACACATTGCGCACCTGCGCCTCGGCGGCTTCTCCGGCCGAAGCCAGGGTGAGCAGGTCGTGCTTAAACTCGGCGTAGGTGGCGTCGCCCTCGGATACCGCGAGTTCGTGGTTGTCGTAGACGATAAGCGCGTTTTCGGCGTAGTCCAGAAGGGTTTCGCCCTCATAGAACGCGAAGAGGTATTTCTCAATGCCCTCAAAGGGCTTATGGTCTTTAATCCTGTCTAAATCCTCGGACAGCGCATCGGTCTTTTCGGGCAGTTCCGAAAGAACGGCTTCGGCGCGTAAGTAAGCCGCCTCGTCGGCCATAAACTCGGTGGCTGTGGAGACCGTGATGCGCTCTTCGGTCTCCGGGAGCGATCTCTGGGTCAGCGGGTCGAAATGGCGGATGCTCTCCACCGTGTCGCCGAAGAAGTCGATGCGGTAGGCGGCTTCGCCGGGCACGTAGATATCGAGGATACTGCCGCGCCGCGCCACCGCGCCTTCGCCCTCCACCAGACTTTCAGGCATGTAGCCCAAAGCCACCGCCGAACGGAAAAGCGTTTCGATGGGGTAATCCTTGCCCACGGAAACGGTGAGCAGTTTGGATGAAAAGGCCGAAGCGGGAATCAGCCTGGGCATCAAGGCGTCCAGGGACGTGAAAACCACCGAAGCGGTTTGTCCCACCAGCGCCTTCATGGTTTCCACACGCTGGTGTTCATCCTCGCGGGATTTCGCGTCGAACCGCGCAAATTCCATATCCTTGGGCGGGAAATAGGCGGTGCCCGAAAGATTCGCCGATTCATAGGCCGCTTTGGCCTGCTTGCTGTTTCTCCCGACATAGATGACGGGCTTTTGAACCTGTCTGCCGAGCTCAGCCAAAAAAAAGGGCTTGATGCTGTCGGGCACGCTGAACAGGGAAACCTGCTTCTGGCCGTCGGCCAGACTGCGTACCAGCACCTTGAAACCCTTGAGTGCGGCGATATTTTCGAAAAGTTTAGAATACATCATGATTATTCCATTTATAGATGCGGCGTTACCGCCCTTTGCTGTTGAATTTCTGCATCGCGGCATCCAGTCCGTTGTCCGCCCACTCCAGAACCGCTTTGCCGGCGTTCTCATAGGCGTCAAACATCTTCTGGTGGTCGTCCGTGTGGAAGCGCCCCAGCACGAAGGCGATGATATCGGTGCCCGGTTCGGGCTGACCGATGCCCACGCGGATACGGGGGAAGCTGTCGGCGTTTAAATGATAGATGATGGACTTTAAACCGTTATGCGTGCCCGCGCTGCCGCCGGGGCGGATGCGGATAGCCGCTTTGTTTAAATCCAGGTCGTCGTAGATGACCAGAATGCGGTCCAGCGGGATGCTGAACTTCTTGACGAATGCCGCAACGCACTGGCCCGAGTTGTTCATAAAGGTTTGGGGTTTGATGAGCAGAATCTGTTTGCCACCCGAGCTCTCAACCTTGGCGCAAACGCCCTGATATCCGGACAAATCAAAACGCGCCCCGTTTTTCTCGGCCAGAATATCCAGCACGTCAAAACCGGCGTTGTGGCGGGTGCGGGCGTATTTGGCGCCGGTGTTGCCCAGACCAAAGACGTAAACATCGCTCTTTAGACCGGCGGAAGTTCCGCCGCCCATTTTTTTAAATCCGAATAGTTTCCTTTTTTGCATACAGGCGCCTCATTGATGTCGCCGATTAAGTAGTCGGTGAGCAGAAATACGTCAAATCCAAGTTGGGCCGCGCAGAGGTCTTCTGCAACGCTGTTGCCCACCATATAGCACTGTCCGCCGGAAAGATTTAAGCGGGACAGGATTTCACGATAGTAGCTTAGGTGCGGTTTGGTCGAACAGGCATTATCATAGGTGGTGATATAGTCAAAATCTGAAGCAGAGAGCCCCGCCCACGCGATGCGCTTTTCGGTGGCTATCCGCGGGAAAACAGGATTGGTGGCCAGCACCAGCCGATAGCCCTTGTCTTTCAGCACGCGAACCACAGTGGCCGAAATGGGTTCGGTCCGCGTGAAGACTTTTAAACTGTCAAAGGGCGCGCCGTAGAAAGCGGTCAGCCGTTTCTGCAGGGCGGCTTCGGAAACGCCTGCGCGTTCCAGCATAAACGCAAAAAAAGCGTCCCGATTGGTTACGTTCGGGTGGGTATCGCTCATCATATAGTGAAAGCCCTGGCTTAACAGCGCCGGGTCAAAGTTGTCGTCCCTGTCGGCCAGCATCCCGATATTGGCCATGTAGCGGGCCATAAATGCGTCCATCTCCAGCGGCAGCAGCGTGCCGTCCAGATCGAAGAACACCGTGTCTCGTTTTTTGTCTTCCATCGAACCCGCTTTCGCTACTCAAACAAAATGCTGACCGGCTGGTCTTCATAGATGCGCTCAATGGCCTGGGCGAAAATATGCGCGACGGAAAGCACCTTGATTTTGTCGTTCTCTTTGTCCTTAGACAGCGGGATGGTATCGGTGAAGATAAATTCGGCGATCGGCGATTTAAGAATTTTCTCGGCGGCATTGTCGGAAAGCACAGGATGGGTGGCGCAGACGTAAATTTTCTTGGCACCCAGACTGGCCAGCGCTTCGGAGGCTTTCACGATGGTGCCCGCCGTATCCACCATGTCGTCCAGCATGATGACGGTTTTGCCGTTGACGTCCCCGATGACGTTCATGATTTCGGCCGAGTTGGGTTTGGGGCGGCGTTTGTCGATGATGCCGAGCGGCACACCGAGTTTGCGCGCAAAGTTGCGTGTCCGCTGAACCGAACCTAAGTCGGGGGAGACCACGATGACGTCGTCCTGCACGTAGTCGTTTTTCAGGTAATGCGCCGCCAAAACCGGGATGCCCAAAAGATGGTCCACCGGGATGTTGAAAAATCCCTGAATCTGGGCGGCATGCAGGTCCATGGTCAGCACACGGTCCGCGCCGGCGGTGGTGATGAGGTCGGCCACCAGTTTGGCGGTGATAGGGTCTCTGGCCTGCACCTTGCGATCCTGTCTGGCGTATCCGTAGTAGGGGATGACCGCCGTGATGCGTCCGGCCGAGGCGCGCTTGAAGGCGTCAATCATGATGAGCAGTTCCATCAGATGGTCGTTGCAGGGGTCGCAGATGGACTGCACCACAAACACATCCGAACCGCGGACGGTTTCGCCGATGCTGATGCAGGTTTCGCCGTCTGCGAATTTGGAGACCTTCGATCTGCCCAGGGGCAACAGCAGGGCGTCAGCAATGGCCTGCGCCAACGGGATGTTGGAATTGCCCGAGAAAATTTTGATATCCGTTCCTCTTCTAATCATTGTTAACCTTTCCTGTCAAAAAAAACGCGTAAAATAAATTTATTTTAAGGCTGGTCCTTGCGGTATTTCTTCCAGCCCTGTTTAATCGTTTGCTGAGACCTTGCAATGGCCAGAGAGTCATCCGGCACATCCTTGGTGATGGTCGATCCGGCCGCGGTGTAGACGCCGTTGCCGAGCGTAACCGGCGCGATGAGGTTGGTGTTGCAGCCGATAAAGCAGTTGTCGCCGACCGTTGTTTTGAATTTATCCTTGCCGTTGTAGTTGACGAAGACCACACCGCAGCCGACGTTTGTGTTTTTGCCCACTTCGGCGTCGCCGATATAGGTGAGGTGCGATACCTTGGTGCCGTCACCAATCTGGCTGTTCTTTAATTCCACAAAGTCACCGATGCGGCAGTTTTCGCCGATTTCGGAACCGGGACGTAAGTAAGCGAACGGACCGACTGTGGTATTTTTGCCCACCACGGTGTCGATGACCACCGACTGCTCCACAGTGGCGCCTTCGCAGATGACGCTGTTTTTGATGCGGCAGTTGGGAAAGATGGTGGCGCCCTTCTTAATTACGGTGGGGCCCTGAATCATAACATTGGGGTATATGGTGACGTCGTTTTCCACGGTGGCGTCCCAGCACACGAAGGTGCTTTCGGGGCTGATCAAAGTGGCGCCTGCGGCCATCATCTGATCGCATTTTCTGCCATACAGAATTTTGGAAACATCGTTTAACTGTTTTCGGTCGTTAACGCCGATACATTCAGCGGCATCGGTGAGCACGGGAACAATGCGCTCGCCTTTTTCGGACAGCATCTCCACGATATCGGTCAGGTAGTATTCTCCCTGCGCGTTGTCGGTGCTTAAATTTTCGAGCGATTCCAGCAGCGGCTGAGCCTTGATGCAGTAGACCGAGGCGTTGACCTTGTTGATTTTGAGGACATCCGCGCTGGCGTCCTTCTCTTCCACAATCTTGGACGCGTAGCCCTCGTAGTTGGTCACCAGCCGTCCATAGCCGGTGGGGTCGTCCACCTTGGCGCAGAGCAGTGCGCCGACCACGTCATCGCGGCTGGCCGCGTCGTATACATTCTTTAAGGTCTCGCGCGTCAGAAGCGGCATATCGCCCGCGATGATCATCACGAGTCCTTCACTGTCTTTGAAGAACGGTTTGGCCATCAGTGCGGCATGGCCGGTGCCCTTTCTTTCGGATTGAATCGCATATTCCACGCGGTCGCCGAAATGCGCGCGCACCAAATCTTCACCGTTGCCCACCACCAGAACCGGTTTTTTATCGGTCAGCGGCGCGGAAGCCATCATCGCCCATTCGCATAAGGGTTTGCCGGCTGCGCGGTGCAGCGGTTTCGGCAGATCCGATTTCATTCGGGTTCCCTGTCCGGCGGCCAGGATAACAATGGTCAATCTATTCATCAAGCAATATCCTCCACATTCAAAACATAATTTGCCCGTTTATCATAGCATATTTTAAAAATCAGGTCTACTGATTCATCGGTGAAAAAAGCGTGAATGTCCGCTTTTTTAGGCAGTGGAACCCACCCGGCACCCGCCGCGCGGAACCCGAGACGCCGTGCCTTTCGGTTTGACAAAAGCGGACGTTTGATTTATCATAATAAATAGAGAGAAGGTTAAACTTTAATGTATAATATCGGGGACAAAGTAGTTTATCCAATGCATGGTGCCGGCACTATCGATAAAATCGAGGAACGGCATATATTAAACGAGACGAAATCTTACTATGTATTGAAGTTTTCGGTCGGCGGGATGAAAGTGATGGTACCGGTTAACAGCGTTGAAAAATCGGGTCTTCGGAGCGTTATCTCCAAACCTGACTATGATAAAGTGATGGCCAGCTTTGAAGGTGACGTTGAAGTGGAGGATTCTGCCAACTGGAATCGGCGGTACCGCGAGAACATGGAGAAGATTAAGACCGGCGATGTCTTTGAGACGGCCGAAGTCGTAAAGACGCTGGTGCTTCGCGAGAAGCGCAAAGGCCTTTCCAGCGGCGAGAAGAAGATGCTCCTAACGGCCATGCAGATTCTGGTCAGTGAACTTTCGGTGGTCAGCGGTGTGGAAGCGGATTCGCTGGAGAAAAAGATCACCGATATGGTATCTTAAAAAAACTGAATATAGACTGTGCAGTTAACGGCGGGTGAATACTCGCCTATTTTAAAACAACCAAACACACATTATATATCTATTGTATCTGGAGGGGGAAACATGATTAAGAAAACAGCTCGCCTCGTTATCACGGCGCTGGGCTTGGCCGCGGGGGTCGGCATCTGGGCATCCGTCATACGGTATATTGATTCCCGGCCGATTCTTTTGCCCGGCAGTTATCACGACTGGACGGGTCCGCTGTCCTACATCATCGCTTCATTATTATTCGGAATTATATTCTTTCTTATTGCGCCATTTGTCATCAACGGATTTACCCTGCTGATTAGAAACATCGAAAAGAGACTGGCGAAAATCTCGATGAGCGATATCGTCCCCGGCGTCATGGGACTGATTGTCGGCCTTCTCATTTCCTATCTTTTAAGCGGACTTATCAAGAATTCACCCGCATCCTGGCTGACGTTCACCATCACGGCACTCATCTATATCACGTTTGCCTTCCTCGGCATCCGCATTGCGGTCAACCGCAAAAACGAGATTTCATTCGGTTCCATGTTCGAAGGCGGCAAAGGCAGGCACAAAGCCCTCCATCCGCTGATACTGGACACCAGCGTCATTATCGACGGACGCATCTACGATATCTGCAAAACCGGCATCATCGACGGCACGCTGGTCATCCCCGACTTTGTGCTGGTGGAGCTTAGGCACATCGCCGATTCGGCGGACGACCTAAAACGCAGCCGGGGCAGGCGGGGACTGGATGTACTGAACATGATTCAAAAGGAGCTCGATCTCAACGTCACCATCAAGCAGACCGACTATGAGGACAGCATGGAAGTGGACTCCAAGCTCTTAAAACTGGCGCATGACCTTTCGGGCAAAATCGTCACCAACGATTTTAACTTAAACAAGGTGGCAACGGTTCAGGGCGTAGGCGTAGTGAACATCAATGACCTCGCCAATGCGGTTAAGCCAATTGCACTGCCCGGCGAGACCATGACCGTCACTATCATCAAGGACGGCAAGGAACCCACCCAAGGCATTGCGTATCTGGACGACGGCACCATGATTGTGGTGGAGGACGGCAAGGGCAAGGTGGGCAAAACCTTCAAGGTGATTGTGACCAGTGTTTTGCAGACTTCGGCCGGTCGGATGATATTTGCCAGAATCGCATAGACGAACAATCTAAGATAAGAAAACAGACGGATAAAGCCGTCTGTTTTTGCACATATTCGGAATAAAAAATGGTGTAAAAAACAGGAAGAAATAAAAAAAACCTGTTGACAGGGGGCGAATAATAATATAAGATTATTAGTTGTATTAGCGTGATATAGAATGGGTTTTTATAACTATCTCTGTCGCCAAATAACCGCCATTTTTCGGGGTTTTTGCCGATGAATGAAGGCGTCATCATATGAAACCGCCCTCATCATGCCGATACTATAGCGCATTTCAAAAAAAATATCAAGTTTTTTTATTAAGACGAAATCGTCCGGTTTTTCTGTCAGATTAACAAATATTCCGGACGCTGCATAAAAATTTCATTATATATAGGAGTGATATAATCATATGGTGCACGAAATTTGGAACGGCAAATGCAACCGGCAGAGTTTTTCATCCATCGAAGAAGTGCTGCAGATGCCCGACTTGATTGAGGTTCAGAAGAATTCGTACAAGAAGTTTTTAGAAAAGGGTCTTAAAGAAGTATTAGATGATATCTCTCCCATCACGGACTACTCCGAAAATCTGATTCTGGAATTTGTCGATTACTATATCGAGGACACGCCAAAGTACGACGTGGAGGAATGCAAAGAGCGCGATGTAAATTTCGCGGCTCCGCTTAAGGTCGCTGTCCGGCTCATCAACAAAGAGACCGGCGAGATGAAGGAGCAGGAAGTCTTCATGGGCGATTTTCCGCTGATGACTGAAAAGGGCACGTTTATCATCAACGGCGCCGAACGCGTTATCGTCAGCCAGCTGGTCAGAAGCCCGGGCGTCTATTACGCCGAGACCATCGACCGTTCGGGTAAACCGCTGTATAATGCAACGGTGATTCCAAACCGCGGCGCTTGGCTGGAATACGAAACCGACTCCAACGACTGTTTCTGGGTCCGCGTGGACCGCACCAGAAAACTGCCGGTGACGGTTTTGATGCGCGCGCTCGGCATCGGCACCAATCAGGAGATTCTGGACCTGTTCGGCGAAGATGAATATATGGAAGCGACATTTAAAAAGGATACCGGCACGAGAACCGCGGATGAGGGTTTGATTGAACTCTACAAGCGTCTGCGTCCGGGTGAACCGCCGACAGTGGAATCGGCCAAGCAGCTGATCAGTTCGATTTTCTTCGACCCTAAACGGTATGATCTGGCCAGAGTGGGCCGCTATAAATTCAATAAAAAGCTGTCGATTGCGCTCCGCATCAAAGATCAGATTGCGGCCAGCACGATTGTCAACGAAGCGACCGGCGAAGTGCTGGTGGAAGCCGGTCAGAAGATTATCGGCGAAACCGCCAAGGCGATTGAAAACGCGGGCATCAACAGTGTCGATGTCACCATGGGCGAACACACCTTACGCATTCTCGGCAACAACTTTGTCGATGCGTCCGAGTTTGTTAAGTTCGACCTTGAAGAACTCGGCATCAACGAGAAAGTGCATTATCCCACGCTGAAAACTCTGCTGGACGAAGCGGGCAAGGATCAGGCCGCATTGAAGGAAAGCATCAAGGCCAACATCAATAAACTGATACCCAAGCACATCGTGGTGGACGACATCGTCGCTTCGATGAGCTACCATATCGGCTTAAAATACGGCATCGGCACCACCGACGATATCGATCACTTGGGCAACCGCCGTTTGCGTTCGGTCGGTGAGCTGCTGCAAAACCAGCTGCGCGTGGGCCTTTCCCGTCTGGAAAGAGTCATCCGCGAGCGCATGTCCATTCAGGACATGGATCTGGCGACGCCTTCCATCCTGATCAACATCCGTCCGGTGACGGCGGCGATTAAGGAATTCTTTGGTTCGTCCCAGCTTTCGCAGTTTATGGACCAGACCAACCCGCTGGCCGAACTGACGCACAAACGGCGTCTTTCCGCGCTGGGCCCCGGCGGCCTCAACCGCGAACGCGCCAGCTTCGACGTGCGCGACGTTCACCACAGCCATTACGGCAGAATGTGCCCGATTGAAACCCCTGAAGGCCCGAACATCGGCCTCATCGGTTCACTCGCCACCTATGCGCGCATCAACCAGTACGGCTTTATCGAAAGCCCGTACCGCGTCATCAACAAGAAAAAAGGCGTCGTCACCGATGAGATTGTATACCTCACGGCCGACGACGAAGATAAATACGTCGTGGCGCAGGCCAATGAGCCGGTCAACCCGGACGGCAGCTTTATCCACGAACGCGTCATGAGCCGCGTCCGCGAGCATATCGTGGAAGTGGCGGCGCAGGATATTGACCTGATGGACGTATCGCCGAAGCAGGTTGTTTCGGTGGCCACGGCCATGATTCCGTTCCTTGAGAACGACGACGCCAACCGTGCGCTGATGGGTTCCAACATGCAGCGTCAGGCGGTTCCGCTCTTAATCCCCGATTCTCCCATCGTGGCGACGGGTATGGAATACAAGGCGGCTGTGGACTCGGGTGTGGTTGTGCTGACCAAGGAAGACGGTGTGGTGAAACGCGTCTCGGCTGACAGTGTTACCGTTGCCGGCAAGAGCGGCAAGGACACCACCTACAAGCTGATTAAGTTCTCACGTTCCAATCAGGGAACCTGCTTCACCCAGACACCGATTGTCAAAGAGGGTGAGAAGGTGAAGGCGGGCGATGTGCTGGCCGACGGTCCGGCCACCGATAAAGGCGAGCTGGCTTTGGGCCAGAACGTACTCGTTGGGTTTATGACCTGGGAAGGCTACAACTACGAAGACGCGATTCTCTTAAACGAACGTCTGGTTAAAGACGATGTATTCACATCCATTCATATAGAAGAATTTGAAAGCGAAGCGCGGGATACCAAACTGGGACCCGAAGAGATTACCCGTGAAGTGCCCAATGTCAGCGAGGAATCGCTGGCCAATCTGGACGAATACGGCATCATCCGTATCGGCGCCGAAGTGAAATCCGGCGACATCCTGGTGGGCAAGGTAACGCCGAAAGGCGAAACCGAACTGACCGCGGAAGAAAGACTGCTTCGCGCCATCTTCGGTGAAAAGGCCAGAGAGGTGCGCGACACATCCTTGCGCGTTCCGCACGGCGAAGGCGGCATCGTGGTGGACGTTAAAGAATTCACGCGGGCCAACAAGGATGAACTGCCTGCGGGTGTGAACCGACTGGTTCGTGTCTATATGGCGCAGAAGAGAAAGATTCAGGTGGGCGACAAGATGGCCGGACGCCATGGCAACAAGGGCGTTATCTCGCGCATCCTGCCGCAGGAGGATATGCCATTCCTGCCGGACGGCACACCGCTGGATATCGTGTTAAACCCCTTGGGCGTTCCTTCCCGTATGAATATCGGGCAGGTCTTAGAGGTTCACTTGGGGTACCTCGCCAAACAGAACGGATGGAAGGTGGCCACACCGGTATTCGACGGCGCGACCGAAAACGATATTGAAACCATGTTCAAGGATTTGGGCATGGATCAGGACGGCAAGATTACGCTGTACGACGGCCGGAGCGGCGAACCCTTTGAAAACCGCGTCACCGTGGGATATATGTACATCTTAAAACTGCATCATCTGGTTGACGATAAGATTCATGCGCGTTCCACCGGCCCGTACTCACTGGTCACTCAGCAGCCGCTGGGCGGCAAGGCGCAGTTCGGCGGACAGCGTTTTGGCGAGATGGAAGTTTGGGCGCTGGAAGCTTACGGTGCCGCGCATACGCTGCAGGAAATCCTGACCGTGAAATCGGACGACGTGGTCGGCCGTGTCAAGACCTACGAGGCGATTGTGAAGGGCGAGAATATTCCCGAACCGGGCATTCCGGAATCGTTCAAGGTGCTCATCAAGGAATTCCAGTCGCTGGCGCTCGACGTGAAAGTCTTAGGCGAAGCGCACGAGGAAATCATGATTAAAGAGAGCGAGGACGAAGACGAGCTGATTATGGATATTGACCTCGCCGCGGATGAAGAAGGCCTGCCGAGAAGTCTGGCCAGCCTGGCTCTGGATGACGACGAACTGGAATCGGATGACGACGAAGAGGATTCCGGCGTGGATCTGGACGACTTCGACGACATCACCTTCGAAGAGCTGGATATGGACATTGACGAAATCGACGGCGACGAAGACGACATCATCAAGCATGCACGTGAACTCATCGACGACGACACGCTCTAAGGTATATTAATAAGAAGATTAATTTTTAGATAAGGGAAGAGGTATTCCATTGTTTGAACTGAATAACTTTGATTCACTGCAGATTGGCTTGGCTTCTGGCGAGAAGATTAGGCAATGGTCCAGAGGCGAAGTGAAGAAACCCGAAACCATCAATTACCGGACACTGAAGCCGGAAAAAGATGGTCTGTTCTGTGAACGCATTTTTGGACCCTCCAAGGACTGGGAGTGCCACTGCGGACGATATAAGCGCATTCGCTATAAGGGCATTGTCTGTGAGAAGTGCGGTGTGGAAGTGACACGCGCCAAGGTGCGCCGTGAACGGATGGGCCATATCGAACTGGCCGCGCCGGTTTCCCACATCTGGTACTTCAAGGGCATCCCGAGCCGGATGGGCCTCCTTTTGGATATGTCACCGCGTTCACTCGAGAAGGTGCTGTACTTTGCTTCCTTCATCGTGACCGACCCGAAGAAATCCGGACTGGAATATAAACAGCTTTTAACCGACCGCGAATATCGCGATTTTCAGGATAAGCTTGGCGATGACGCATTTGATGCGGGCATGGGCGCCGAAGCGATTAAAAAGATCCTGCAGAAAATCGATCTGGACGAAGAAAGCGCAACCTTGCGGAGCGAGCTGAAATCCTCTTCGGGACAAAAGCGTATCCGTGCGGTCAAACGTCTGGAAGTCATCGAGGCGTTCCGAAATTCAGAAAACCGCCCCGAAGACATCATTCTGGATGTGGTGCCGGTCATTCCGCCCGAGCTGCGCCCCATGGTTCAGCTGGACGGCGGCCGATTTGCCACCTCCGACCTAAATGACCTTTACCGGCGTGTCATCAACCGCAACAACCGCCTAAACCGTTTGTTGCAGCTGCGCGCGCCTGATATTATCGTTCGAAATGAAAAACGTATGCTGCAGGAAGCGGTAGACGCGCTGATTGACAACGGCAGAAGAGGACGGCCAGTCACCGGCCCGGGCAACCGGCCGCTCCGGTCGCTTTCGGATATGCTCCGCGGCAAGCAGGGACGTTTCCGTCAGAACCTCCTCGGCAAACGTGTGGACTACTCAGGCCGTTCGGTTATCGTGGTCGGCCCTGAGCTTAAAATGTATCAATGCGGTCTGCCGAAAGACATGGCGCTGGAACTGTTTAAACCGTTCGTCATGAAGAAGCTGGTCTCGGACGGCTATGCGCACAACATCAAATCGGCCAAACGCATGACCGAAAAGGTCAGCAACGAGGTATGGGACGTGCTGGAGGAGGTCATCAAGGATCATCCGGTATTGTTAAACCGCGCCCCGACACTGCATCGTCTGGGCATTCAGGCTTTCCAGCCCATTCTGGTGGAAGGCAAAGCGCTTAAAATCCATCCGCTGGTCTGTACGGCGTACAACGCCGACTTCGACGGCGATCAGATGGCGGTTCACGTCCCGCTGGGCGTGGAAGCGCAGGCCGAGTGTCGTTTCCTGATGCTGGCGGCCAACAACATCTTAAAACCGCAGGACGGAAAACCGGTGGTCAGCCCCACGCAGGACATGGTGCTGGGCTCCTACTATATGACGCTGATTCGCGAAGGTGCGAAAGGCGAGGGCAGCCATTTCAGTACGCCTGAAGAAGCGATTCTCGCTTATCAGACAGGCAATATTGAACTGCAGTCCAAGGTCTTCATCCGCTTCACCAAGATGGTGAACGGCGAGAAGAAATCCAAGATGCTGCATACCACCGCCGGACGTGTACTGTTCAACCAGGCCATCCCGCAGGATTTGGGCATCGTGGACAGAAGCAATCCCGACAACGAATTTGCGCTGGAGATTGACACGGTTGTAGACAAGAAGCAGCTGGGCAAAATTGTTGACTACTGCTTTAGAAAGCACGGCCCCACCAAGACCGGCGAAGTACTGGACATCATCAAGCGTCAGGGCTTCCATTATTCGACCTTAGGCGCCATCACTATATCGGTTTCGGATATCA
>CALMFG010000022.1 GCA_937863465.1 uncultured Clostridia bacterium | reverse complement strand
TATCTGGTCGATCTGCCGGGGTACGGCTATGCCAAGGTTTCTAAGGAGGAACAGCTCTCCTGGGGACGGATGATTGAGGACTACCTGATTGAATCGAGGAATTTAAAAGCGATTATCATTTTGGTCGATATTCGCCATGACCCAACACGTGATGACCTCATGATGTTCAGCTGGGCGGCGCAGTACGCGATTCCGGTCATCTGTGTGGCGACCAAGGCGGACAAAATCGCCAAAAGCAAGCGATACAACCAAGCCATGGCGATTCGAAAATTCATCGGCTATGGTGCTGGATTTGATATTTATCCGGTTTCAGCTTCCGAAAAATTCGGTAAGGAACCGGTTTTGGAAGCAATTGAAGCGCATTTAAAACGATAGCAGAGAAAAAAGGTTTAACAATGGACGTATACGCCATCAGTGATTTGCATTTATCAGGATACCAGCCCAAGCCCATGGATGTTTTCGGTGAAAACTGGCGGGACCATTGGGCAAAAATCCGTGCGGATTGGTACAAACGCGTGCATGAAAGCGATTTGGTTTTAATCCCGGGGGACATCTCCTGGGCCATGCGGCTTTCCGAAGCTTTGGTCGATTTAAAGCAGATTGAAGAGATGCCGGGTACCAAAATCATCTTAAAGGGCAATCATGATTACTGGTGGTCTTCGCTGACGCGTCTGACCAGCGAGCTTAACGAAACCATGCTGGTTTTGCAGAACAACGCGTTCGATTTTGAAGACGTCAGCATCGCGGGCACGCGCGGGTGGACATGTCCTTCTTCCAAGGAGTTTAAGGCGGAAGACGAGAAGATATATTTGCGGGAAGTGGAGCGGCTCAGGCTGTCGCTTGAGAGAATTAAGCCGCGCGAGGACCGAAAGATCATCGCGATGATGCACTATCCGCCCTTTAATGAAAAACGCGAGCCGACGGGCTTTACCGATTTGTTCGAGAAATTCGGCGTAGACACCGTGCTTTACGGGCATTTGCACGATGCATCGGCCGGCATGTCCTTCAACGGGGTACACAACGGCATCGTATATCAGAATGTGTCCTGCGATTTTCTTGAGTTTAAACTAAAAAAAGTGGAATTTTCGACCGATGTCGATTGGATGACGGGCCGCTGAAAAAGCGGACGTGTGGGGGGAGTCTATGGAAGCAGATTATTGCGCCAGAATTCGGCTGGAGGCACTCGAAAAACAGATATTGAGCCCATATGCGGCTTTTTCGGCCGAAGCGGAACGCGAAACGGCGATTGAGGAATGCCCCTATCGCACCAAGTTCCAGCGCGATCGGGACCGAATCATCCATTCAAAATCCTTTCGGCGGCTGAAGCATAAGACACAGGTGTTCTTGTCTCCCGAGGGCGACCATTATCGCACACGGCTGACGCATACGCTGGAGGTTTCGCAGATTGCGCGAACCATGGCGCGGTGCTTAAGGCTGAACGAAGACCTGACCGAAGCGATTGCCATGGGGCATGATCTGGGACATACGCCGTTTGGACACGCGGGGGAACGGGCGTTACAACAGATTGACCCGACGTTTGAGCACAGCAGCCATAGCTTACGCGTGGTGAAGTTCTTAGAAAACGGTAAGGGGCTGAATCTGACCATGCCCGTAAACGACGGCATACTGAACCACAAGAGAACCGATTCGCCCATGACGCTGGAGGGCAGACTGGTCAGTTTGTCCGACCGCATCGCCTACATCAATCACGATATCGACGACGCCATTCGCGCCGGCGTGCTGAAACCCGAAGAGATTCCCCAAAAACTGACTTCGTTTTTTGGCGACACGCATTCCAGCCGGCTGGACAGTATGATTTCGGATATCATATTGAATTCCACAGAATCCGAAATTCTTCAGTCCGAGCAGGCACGCGTGCTGTTCGATGAATTCCGGGATTTCATGTTTGACCACGTATATTTCAATCCGGTCGCGAAATCGGAGGAAGGCAAGGCGGAAGGCGTGATTTTGTCGCTGTACGCGGCGTTTGACAAAGACCCGTCTGTGATGCCGGATAATCAGGACGAAAACATTGAAAAATACGGGAAAAAGCAGGCGATTATCGACTATCTCGCCAGCATGACCGACCGCTATGTAATCAAGGTTTTTAATCAGCTGTTTGTACCCGCGGGATGGAATGTGTATTAGACTATTTTGCAGCAATTAAAGCGAAAGGGGAACCATGGCTTATTTTGATCAGGATTTCATCAATGAACTGTTAGCCAGAACCGATATTGAATCGGTGGTTTCCGACTACGTGACGCTGCAAAACAAGTCGGGCCGTCTCTGGGGCCTTTGCCCGTTCCATTCGGAGAAAACGCCGTCCTTTTCGGTCACCAAGGATAAACAGATATACTATTGCTTCGGCTGTCACGAAGGCGGCAATGCCATCGGCTTTTTGATGAAGATGGATAAGCTCACCTTCCCCGAGGCGGTGGAGCGGCTGGCTGAGCGCGCGAATCTGCCGCTGCCCGAGCAAAAGTCCACTGACGCGGATTTTGAAAAGTCAAAAAAGCTAAAACAGCGCATCTATGAAATCAACAAATTGGCGGCGCATTTCTTCTACGACAACCTAAACAGCGAAAAAGGGGAGAAGGCACGAAAATATATCGAAAAGCGCGGACTCTCCGCCAAAACCGTCACCAAGTTCGGGATGGGCTATGCGTCCGAATCCTGGGACGAATTGCTCTTGCATTTAAAGAGCAAAGGCTGTAAGATAGACGAGGTCAGAGAAGCGGGACTTTGCACCGTGAAAAACGGCAAAGCGTTCGACGCTTTCCGAAACCGCGTGATGTTTCCCATCATCAACATCTTCGGAGACGTCATCGGCTTTGGCGGACGCGTGATGGATGATTCCACACCCAAGTACTTGAACACTTCCGATACACCTGCATTTAATAAAAGACGCAATGTCTATGCCCTAAACTTCGTTAAATCAATCAAGAAGATTCAGTCATTGGTGCTGGTAGAAGGTTATATGGACGTCATTTCGCTGTATGAGCGGGGTGTGGTCAATGCGGTCGCCACGCTGGGAACGGCGCTGACGCGCGAACAAGCCCAGTTGATGAAGCGCTATGTGCCGCTGGTCTATGTGGCTTACGACGGCGATTCGGCCGGACAGAACGCCACCGACAAAGCGCTGGATATCCTGGAATCGGTCGGGCTTTCGGCCAAAGTGATTCAGTTCACCGAGGGCATGGACCCGGACGAATACATCAAGGCTTTCGGTTACGCCGCGTTTGTAAAACAGGCAAAAGGTGCGCAGGACGCCACGGCTTTCCGACTCAGCCGAATTCGGGCGGGCTATCATCTGGCGTCGTTTGAAGACAAAGCCAAGTACATTGTGGAAGGCACGCGGGCGATTTTGAAGCTGAAAAACCCCATCGACCGGGAGCAGTATATCTTACAGCTATCCAAGGAAACCGGCCACTCGGTGCAGGCGATTAAGGATCAGATGAACTCAGCAACAGCGAATATATCGTCAGGGATTTCGCAGGGCGGTTTGACGAATCAGCCGGAAAGTTTGACGGAGAAGAACGACATCGGCAAGATGGAAAAGACGCTGGCGGCATACTTTTTGAAATATCCCAAAAGAACCGCGCTTTATGAAATGGACGGCGTGATTCAGTGTTTAGAAGTCTTGGAAGTTAAAGAAATCGTAAATTATATAAATTTAAGAATAAAAGAAGGTATTTTGCCGACGGATGCCGAAATTTTAACAGTCATCAGTGACGATGCCAAGCGATTGGCGGCAGAATTGATGGCTTCTACCGAGGAAACCGACTTTGACGGGATTGACATGGCGCATATCATCGATATTCTTGAGATTCGTACCCTAAAAACCCAGTTGGACAGGAAATATGAACAGCTTTCCAAGGAAAAAAACAACGAACACCTGCTCGCCGAGATCAGCGAGCTGAATAAAGAATTACACACTAAAAAGAGCAAGCCGAATTGAATAGAAGGTGAAAACAGATTGGCGACAAAAAAGGACGCTGCGGAGGACGTAAAGAAGACCGCGGCAGCAAGCAAGACTGCTCAAAAAACAGCGGAAGCGACAAATAAGGAAACGGCAAAAAAGTCTGCACCGGCAAAGAGCCCGGTTGAAAAAGCAGAAAAAAGTGAAGATGCCAAAACCATAAAAGCGACCGCAAAGACAACTGAAAACAAGATAACGGAAAAGTCGGGCGAGAAGTCGGCCGAAAAGAAAAAGACGGAATCTGCACCACAAGTAAAGGCAGCGCCAGCCAAAAAGACTACAGGGAAAGCAACGGAGGAAAAGGCAACGGAAGAAAAGTCTATGGAAAAGAAAAGCAAGGCGGCAGAGCAGAAAAAAGCTGCCAAGCAGGACGACGGCGACAGTGATATCAATGAGTTTGGCGATTTTACGCTGGACGAACTGTTTGCCACAAAATTTCAGTCCAGCGAGCATCAGGAAAAACTGAAAAAAGTGATCGACGAAGGTAAAGAATCCGGAACGGTCACATATAAAAAACTAAACGATTCGCTGGAAGACAACGCCATCAAGCCCGAAACGCTGGAAAAAATCTTAGGCGCTTTGGAAATGGCCAATATCAATGTCATTGACGAAACCGATTTGGACGATGACGATTTGGACGAGATGGTGGACGACGAGGACGAGGAAAATGAGCTGGATTTGTCGATTCCCGAAGGAATCAACATTGATGATCCGGTTCGGATGTACCTGAAAGAAATCGGCAAAGTGCCGCTTCTCACCGCCGACGAAGAGGTGGAACTGGCAAAAGCCATGGGCAAGGGCGACGAAAGCGCCAAAAGGAAGCTGGCTGAAGCCAACTTGCGTCTCGTGGTTTCCATCGCCAAACGCTATGTAGGCAGAGGTATGCTGTTCCTGGATTTGATTCAGGAAGGCAACTTAGGCCTCATCAAAGCGGTTGAGAAATTCGATTACACCAAAGGCTATAAGTTCTCTACTTACGCGACATGGTGGATTCGGCAGGCGATTACGCGCGCCATCGCGGATCAGGCCAGAACCATCCGTATCCCGGTTCACATGGTGGAAACCATCAACAAGCTGATTCGTGTTTCCCGCCAGCTGCTGCAAAAATACGGCCGCGACCCGCAGCCCGATGAAGTGGCGCGGGAGATGGATATACCCGAAGAGAAGGTTCGCGAAATCATCAAGATTGCGCAGGAACCGGTTTCGCTCGAAACACCAATCGGCGAAGAGGAAGACAGCCATTTAGGCGACTTTATCCCGGATGACGACGCACCGGCTCCGGCCGAAGCGGCGGCGTTTACGCTGTTAAAGGAACAGCTGATGGATGTTTTGGATACACTAACCCCGAGAGAAGAAAAGGTGCTTTCATTGCGTTTTGGGTTGGAAGACGGCAGAGCGAGAACACTGGAGGAAGTCGGTAAGGAGTTTCAGGTCACGCGCGAGCGCATCCGACAGATTGAAGCCAAGGCACTGCGCAAGCTGAGACACCCCAGCCGGTCCAAGAAACTGCGTGACTTTTTAGAGTAAAATGGTATATTAAAGGCGCTTGAAGCATACTCAAGTGCCTTTCGCATCACACACAAGGGGCTTATGATTTGATCGAAATTAAAGAGAAAATCGGCATAAGAATACACGCGATAGTTGATTTGATGCCAACGGTGGCCAACGTCGCGGATGTCGGATGTGACCATGGATTCACTGGTCTGCTTTCGCTTGCGAAGAAAAAGGCGATTCAAGTGATTGCAACCGATATCAGCGAGCCCTCTTTAAGAAAAGCCTATGATCTGGCAGGAGAATACGGCCTGATGTCTTTTTATGACTTCAGACTGGGTGACGGTCTGGATGTCATCGATAAGGACGAAGTGGATGCCATCGTTATCTCTGGTATCGGCGGCGAACTGATGCGAGATATTCTGGAACGCGGTAAAAATAAAATCAGTAATCTTACCACGCTGGTGCTTTCGCCCAACAACCGCGAGGATGTGGTGCGTTCCTGGCTGTATTTTGCGGGCTTTGTCGTGGTCTCCGAGCGAATAGTCGAAGAAAACGACAAATTCTATCAAATATTCACGGCAAAAGTGTCATCCTCTTCCATTCGGGATATATCGGATACCGCGCTTGGCAATCATATGGTGGATACCCCGGAAGCGCTCTTAAAAAAGTATTATGATTACAAGATATCGCAGCTGAAAGAGACGCTGACCGAACTGGAAAAAGCCAAGGATGCGCAGGAAAAAATCGACGAAGTGAAAATCTCGATTGCGATGTATGAGGATAAGCGCAATGGTGTCTAAAAAAGACATGCTGGATCTGCTGGCGCATATTGCGCCGCCCGAGCTTGCCATGGATTGGGACAATATCGGTTTAATCATCGACGCAAAAGAAGGCTTTAACCGCCTTCTTATTTGTCTCGACATAACCCCGGCGATTCTGAACGAAGCCGTCGAAAAGCGGGCGGACATGATTATTTCGCATCATCCGCTGATCTTTGATCCGCTAACGCAGATGGATAAAGACAGTATTGTCTATTTGGCGGTGCAAAGCGGCATCAGCGTTTATGCCGCGCATACCAATATGGATGTTGTTCCAGGCGGCGTCAACGATACGCTGGCCGAAATGCTGGGTGTTAATAATTGCATGCCTTTAGGAGAAAGCGCCGAAGTTTTTGGATGCATCGGAAAACTCGCAAAGCCGATGAACGTTGCGGATTTTGCCGAAAGCATCGAAAAAACATTGGATTTTAAGGGCATACGGATAGGCGGCAGTCTTGAAAAAACCATTACAACTGTTGCGGTAGCGTGCGGCGCGGGCGGGGATTCAATTTTTGCCGCAAGAAAAATGGGCGCTGACGCACTGGTCTCCGGCGAAGCCAAGCACCACGAATTTGTCGCGGCAGAGCGCTTAGGCATGGTTTTATTGGAAGCTGGTCATTACCACACAGAGAAACATTTCGTTAACTTATTGGCTAAACATTTACAAGAGGCCGCCAATCAGTTAAAATATAGTTTACAGGTTATTATCAGCGAGCGGGAAAACCCGCCGTATGTGACAAAAATATAAAGAAAAAATTAAAGGAGGGTTACATTTGGAAAAATTAGAGAAACTATTTCAATACCAGATCATCGACCAAAAGCTGGAAGAGATAAACGATAAATTGAAAAACACAGCCACTCGCTTGCGCCTGCAGACCATTCAAGATTACCTGCAAAAGCAGTCGGAAGCCATCAAAAAGCTGGAACAATCGTTGATTGTCAAGCAGAACGATGTAGACGACGCGGGTGAACAGCTGAAAAAGCTGAAATCAGAATTTGAGCTTCTGGCCAAAGAGATTGAAGCCGCGGTGAAGGATGAACTGGATTCCAATGAACTGCCATATGTGAAGACATTGGTGCAGGATCAGGAAAAAGTATATGACCAGCTTTCAAAACAGAAAAAAAGACTGGAAAGCGTGATTTCCGAGTCTGAGGGCGTGGACGAAAAACTGAAAACCGTCATGGTGAATGTAACCAAAGCGAAGAAGGAATTTGCCGACTTAAAGGTGAAACACGACCTTGAGATTAAGGACAACGAACCTGAGATTGAAAAGCTGAAAGCCGAACTGGAGAAAGCCGAAAAGAAGGTCGACGCGGTACTGATTCAGCGGTATCAAAAAATAAAATCATCCATGACGACGCCGATTGTACTGGTCACGGGCGATACCTGCCCCGGATGCAACATGAATATTCCGAGCAGTCAGATGACCAAAATCAAGCAGGGCGAGATACTGGAATGTGAGTCCTGCGGCAGAATCATATACGTCAAAGAATAAAAAAGTTTTAAGCAAGCTAAACGATCGCAGCGATTTTTCGCTGAGGAAAGTCCGAGCACCACAGGGTAAGGATGCTGGATAACGTCCAGTGGAGGCGACTTCAAGGAAAGTGCAACAGAAATAAACCGCCTGCTCGCAGGCAAGGGTGGAAAGGTGAGGTAAGAGCTCACCTGGGTCATGGTGACATGGCTCGTACATGTAAACCCCATCCGGTGCAAGATTGGTATAAGGGCATTCAATAGTACCCGCTACGCCCTTCGTAATCGCTTGAGCGCGCTGGTAACAACGCGCCTAGATAGATGATCGTTCTCGACAGAACTCGGCTTACAGGCTTGACTTAAAAACCTTTAAACATGTAAAACCTCAAGCAATTGGGGTTTTTTTAAACGGAAGGCATATGAATCAGATTTTTTTACCGACAACCGAATATGAGATGAATGAACGCGGCATCGCCCAGCTGGATTTTGTGCTGGTTTCGGCCGACGCTTATATCGACCACCATTCGTTCGCGCCGGCGCTGCTGGGGCGGTGGCTGAACACATTCGGCTATACGGTGGGCATCATCGCCCAGCCGGATTTTCATTCGGCGGAGGATTTTAAAAAGCTTGGACGGCCCAAGTACGCCTTCCTGGTCAGCGCGGGCAATATCGATTCCATGGTGAACCTGTACACCGCGAATAAACGCCCCAGAAAGACCGACGTCTATTCCCCCGGCGGCGAGGTGGGCAAGCGCCCTAAACGCGCCAGCATCGTCTACACCAACCGCATCAAGGAAGCGTATAAGGACGTTCCCGTCATCATTGGCGGCATCGAACCCTCTTTGCGAAGATTCGCGCATTATGATTACTGGGACGACCGTGTACGGCAAAGCATCCTTCTGGAAAGCGGCGCCGACCTTTTGGTCTACGGTATGGGCGAAAAACCCCTGCTGGCTCTGGCCGAATGCTTTGAATCGGGCATGAATGTCCGCGACATGACGTTTATTCCGGGCACCTGTTATCTGGCGGATGACCTTGCCAGTGTTTACGACTATATCGAAATTCCTTCATATGAGGCGGTCAGCACGGACAAAACGGCATATAATGATGCCTTTAAAACACAGTACCGAAACCTCGATTTCGGGCATGCCAGGACATTGGTGCAAAAGCACGGCGTGAAATATCTGGTCCAGAACCCGCCGAGTGAACCGCTCTCAGAAAATGAGATGGACACGCTGTACGGTCTGCCCTTTACCGGCAAGCCGCATTTTTCGTATACGGAAGAAATACCTGCGCTGGACGAAGTGCAGTTTTCCATCACGGCCAATCGCGGTTGCATCGGCGGATGCGCGTTCTGCGCCATTCAGTACCATCAGGGACGAAGCATCTCCAAGCGGTCTAAACAGAGCATTCTCACCGAAGCGGTGAAGATGACCGAAGACCCTGAGTTTAAGGGGTATATCCATGATGTGGGAGGACCGACGGCTAATTTCTATGATGCTTATTGCATGCGTGATATGAGCAAGCCCTGCTATCGGCTGTGCCTTTTTCCCGACCGATGCAAGAACCTAAACGTCAGCCATATGGAGTATCTCGATGTATTGCGTGATTTGCGTAAGCTCCCCAGGATTAAAAAAGTTTTTATCCGTTCGGGCTTACGGTTCGACTACATGGTCTACGACAAAAAGAGCGGATTCATCGAAGAATTGGCCAAGCATCATGTGAGCGGCCAGCTGCGTACCGCGCCAGAACATGTGGATTGCCATGTCTTAAATCTCATGAATAAACCGGACAATATGCTGTACGAGGAGTTTCTGGATTTGTTCTTTAAGGCCAACCAAAAGGCGGGAAAAGAGCAGTATGTCATCCCGTACTTCATCGCGTCCCATCCGGGTTCCACGCTGGAATCCGCGATTATGCTGGCGGTGTACCTTAAGAAAAACGGGTTTATCCCCGAGCAGGTGCAGGATTTCTACCCCACGCCCGGCACGCTTTCCACCTGTATGTATTACACGGGGGTTCATCCGCTGACAGGCAAAAAGGTGTATGTGCCAAAAAGCGAGGACGAGCGGCAGATGCAGCGCGCGCTGTTGCAGTTTAACAAATCCAAAAACCGAAAATGGGTGATTGCGGCACTGAAAAAATCCGGAAGAGAGGATTTGATTGGCAAGGGGAAGGACTGCCTGGTCAGCGAGTAACGTAATTTAAAAAAAGAGTTGATAAACCTTCGGGTTTATGGTAGAGTGTTTGCAGTTAAAGCGACCTTTAATCGGTACAGAGATACCGCAAGGCAATGACCTATATTGAATATGTGACTTTTATGTGTTTTTGAAGAATCACATATATGGATTTTTAGGAAATATACCTTGCCGTATCGGCAGGGTTTTTTGTTTAGTGAGGATGTGATCAACAGATGAATTTTAAAGCCAAAATCATGGACGGACAGGATATGGACCGCGCGCTGAAACGCATCGCGCACGAGATTATTGAAAACTGTGACATGAATCAAACGGTGCTGGTCGGAATCCAGCGGCGCGGTGTACCGCTTGCCAAGCGTATTCAGGAACACATTCTGCAATTTGAGAATATCAAAGTTGATGTCGGCGTTCTAGACATCACATTTTACAGGGATGATTTATCATTGCTCTCGGATCATCCTATTATAAACGGGACTGATGTCCCGTTTTCTATACAGAACAAAACCGTCGTGATGGTGGATGATGTCCTGTATACCGGCCGTACCGGACGCGCGGCGATTGACGCGCTGATGGACATGGGCCGTCCCAAATGCATCAAATTTGCGGTCATGATCGATCGCGGCCATCGCGAACTGCCGATTCGGGCGGATTTTGTGGGCAAAAACGTGCCGACATCCAGCAGTGAAATTATCCACGTTCTGGTCTCCGAGATGGACGGCGAGGACAATGTGGTCATTGCAGATAAAGAAATTTCCCATTCGTAAATCGATTGGGATTTTTATTATACACACATTCTAGAAAAATATGGAGCTTAAGGTATGCAGCTTATTAACAAGGACCTCGTCGGTCTGGAAGGCGTCAGCGCGGAAGAGATTGCGCACATTCTGGATTCGGCTAAATCGATGAAGGATTACTTACAGCAGGGCGTCAAAAAAATGCCCCAGCTGCAGAACAAATCCATCGTGACGCTGTTCTATGAGAACTCAACCCGAACCAAGATGAGCTTTGATCTGGCGGGCAAATACTTGGGCGCGTCCATGAGTGCGATTGCCGCCAGCTCATCCAGTATCCAAAAAGGGGAAACCCTGCTGGATACCGGCCGGACGCTGGAAGCCAGGGGGATCGACATCATCATCATGCGTCATCCGATGAGCGGCGCGCCCGAGTTTTTGGGACGCAACATCAGCGCACGCGTCATCAACGCGGGCGACGGCATGCATGAACACCCCACGCAGGCGCTCTTGGACATGTACACCATGCAGGAAAAGCTCGGCCGCTTAGCCGGTCTTAAAGTGGCGATTATCGGCGACATTTTGCACAGCCGTGTGGCGCGGAGCAACCTGCACGGGCTTAAGACCATGGGCGCCGATGTGACGCTCTGCGGCCCGGGAACGCTGATGCCGGTGGAGATTGAAAAAACCGGTGTCAAAGTTACCTACGACATCCGAGAAGCCGTCAAGGATGCGGATGTGGTCATGGGCCTTCGGTTGCAGCTGGAACGCCAGAAAAGTGGTCTCTTGCCGAGCTTGCGGGAATACAACGAGCTCTTCGGTGTCAACAGTGAAGTGCTGAAACTGGCCAAACCCCATGCGCTCATCATGCATCCGGGCCCGGTCAACCGCGGCGTGGAAATGGATACCGATATCATCGATCATGACCGTTCGGTGATTACCGAGCAGGTGACCAACGGCGTGGCCGTACGCATGGCGCTTTTGTATATCATGACACGCAAGAAAGAGGATATCGTATGATTCTGATTAAATCGGGCAAAATTGCGGATGCGGAAAAGACATACACCGCGGATATATTGATCGAAAACGGAAAAATCAAACAGATCGGCGAAAACCTTTCGGCGAAAGGCGCCGAAGAGATTGATGCCGAGGGGCTCACCATCATCCCCGGCATGATCGACATGCACTGCCACTTAAGAGAACCCGGACAGGAATATAAAGAGGACATTTTAAGCGGAAGCAAGGCGGCCGTCAAGGGTGGGTTTACGTCCATCGTCTGCATGCCCAACACCGACCCGGTCATCGATAACGCCGGACTTATCGCCTATGTTCAGGAACGGGCGAAGAAAGTGGGCCTCTGCAAAATCTATCCCACAGGTGCGATTACAACTGGCCTTGGCGGAACACAACTGACCGAGATGGGCGAACTTAAAGCGGCGGGCGCGGTGGCCTTCACCGACGACGGAAAACCGGTCTCCAGCGGCAAGATGATGCGAAACGCGCTGAACTACGCGAAATGTCTGGATGCGCTGTTGATTCTGCACGAAGAGGACCTAGACCTTCGCGCCGACGGCGTGATGAACGAAGGATATTACTCCTCCATGCTCGGGCTTCGCGGCATCAACCGTGCGGCCGAGGAGAGCATGATTGCGCGGGATATCGCGCTGGCTGAGAGCTTAAAATGCAGAATCCATATCGCCCATGTCAGCACGCGGGGCGGTTTTGATATGATTAAGAAGGCCAAGGCACGCGGCGTCAGTGTGACCTGCGAAACCATGCCGCATTACTTCTCAGCGGACGACAGTTGGGTGGTGGGGTACGATTCCAACACCAAGGTAAACCCGCCGCTTCGGACGAAAGACGACGTAGCCGCCGCGATTGAAGCGATTAAGGACGGCACGGTGGACGCCATCGCCACCGACCATGCGCCGCATCATGTGGACGAAAAAGACGTGGAGTACGATATCGCGCTGTTCGGCATATCGGGTTTCGAATCGGCACTGTCGCTCATGGTGACGCATCTGCTTCCGGCAGGAGTTTCTTTGAACAAAATCGCCGAGCTGACATCCAAAAATCCAGCAAAAATCTTAAGGATTCCAGGCGGAAGCATCGCTGAAGGCGAACCGGCAGATTTAACGATATTTGATGAAAACGAAAAATACGTCTTTACCAAAGCGGATATGGTCAGCCGCGGCAAGAATTCGCCGTTTATCGGCAGGGAATTGGTCGGAAAAGCGAAATACACCGTCGTGGATGGTGTGATAAAATATAAGGAGTCATGATGGTCTTTGATATTTTAGGCTACAAGATTAAGGAAACCAAAGCGCCAATCTGCGTGGGGCTGGATACTGCATACGATTATCTGCCCGATTACTGCCGAAGCGAGCTTAATGAAAACGACCCGTTCGAGACCATGGCGTCGGATATCTTAAAGTTCAATACGGCGATTATCGACGAAATATTCGATATTGTTCCGGCTGTAAAAATACAGATTGCATATTATGAGATGTACGGTTACCATGGTTTAAAGGCCTATAAGGAGACCATCGATTATGCGCACGCCAAGGGCATGGTGGTCATCTGCGACGCCAAAAGAGGCGATATTGGTGCCACAGCGGCGGCGTATTCCACAGCGTTTTTGGGCGGTGTGGAAGCAGCGGGTAAAATTCACCACGCATTTGAAGCGGATATTCTGACCGTCAATCCGTACCTGGGTTCAGACGGCATTGAACCTTTTTTAAACGACATGGAGCACAGCGGCAAAGGCATCTTTGTGCTGGTCAAGACCTCAAACCCTTCATCCGGCGAATTTCAGGATAAGCTTTGCGAAGGCAAGGCCAACTATCTGCAAGTGGCCGAAAAGGTGGCTGAGTGGGGCGAAAAATTCATTGGCCGAACGGGGTATTCCAGCGTGGGCGCGGTAGTGGGCGCCACCTATACCGAACAAGCCAAGGAACTGCGGGAACTATACCCGCACATGTTCCTGCTGATACCCGGCTATGGCGCGCAGGGCGCGGGCGGCGACGATATTGCGGTGGCCTTTGATGCGCACGGCGGCGGCGCGGTGGTCAACAATTCGCGCGGCATCCTTCTGGCCTATAAACAGGAAAGATATAAAACAGTCAGCTTTGAGCTGGCGGCACGGGCAGCCACACTGGACATGAAAGAAGACATCCTGGCGGCGTTGAAGCGTGCCGGAAAAGAGATATAGCGGAGAAGATATGGCATATTTAACACTGGAAGACGGAAAAACATTTGAGGGTCTTTTGTTCGGAAAAGCCGAAGATGTGATTGGCGAGGTGGTATTCAACACGGGCATGACCGGATATCAGGAAGTGCTGACCGACCCATCGTATCACGGACAGATTGTCACCATGACCTTTCCGCTCATCGGGAACTATGGTATCAACATGAATGACCCCGAATCGGCCAAACCGCAGGTAAAGGGATTCATCGTGCGTGAGCTTTGCGAACTGCCGAGCAATTTTTTTTCGGAGGGCGCGCTCAATGAATATCTCATCAAAAACAATATTTCAGGAATATACCGTATCGATACGCGTGCGCTGACCCGCCGTGTGCGTGAGAAGGGCGTCATGCGCGGCATCATCAGTGCCGAAAAGCCCACCGAGGCGCAAATCGCCGATATGAAGGCGTATGAGTGCAAAAACCCGGTGGATACGGTCACATGCGGCGAAAAATATACTTACCAAACCGATAAGAAAAACATGAAATATCAGGTTGCGGTGCTGGATTTTGGGCTGAAACGCAATATTCTGCGCTCACTTGACGCGCGCGGATGCGACTTGACCGTTTTTCCGGCCAAAACCAGTGCAGACGAGATACTAAACGGCAAATTTGACGGATTGATGCTGACTAACGGCCCCGGAGACCCCGAGGACAACGTGGAAGTCATCGCCAACATCAGAAAACTCACTGGAAAACTGCCGATTTTCGGCATCTGTCTGGGGCACCAGCTCATGGCACTCGCCAGCGGCGCTTCAACATTTAAATTGAAATACGGACATCGCGGCGCCAACCATCCGGTAAAGGATTTGGCCAAAGACCGCGTGTATATTACATCACAAAACCACGGATATTCGGTGGACGCGGACAGCCTGCCCAAGAACGCGAAGGTTTCGCACGTCAACTGGAATGACCAGACGATCGAGGGAATACGGTATACCGATGTCCCGGCGTTCAGTGTGCAGTTCCACCCCGAAGCCGCGCCCGGGCCGGAGGATTCCGCCTACCTGTTTGACGAATTTATCGCACTGATGGAAGGAAAAGCGTAAGAAATGCCTTTAAATAAGACTATCAAAAAAGTTCTGGTCATCGGTTCGGGGCCCATCATCATCGGACAGGCCGCCGAATTTGACTATGCGGGCACACAGGCCTGCCGTGCGCTGAAGGAAGAGGGCATCGAGGTCGTCCTCATCAATTCCAATCCTGCGACCATCATGACGGACAACGCTGTAGCCGATAAGGTCTACATTGAACCGTTAACCCCCGAAGTGGTGCTGAATATCATCGAGAAAGAAAAGCCGGACAGCCTTTTGGCAACGCTCGGCGGTCAGACGGGCTTGAACCTTGCGATGGAGCTGTACGAAAAGGGGTATCTTAACCGCCACAATGTGCGTGTGCTCGGCACCACCATCGAATCCATCCACATGGCTGAAGACCGCGAAGCGTTTAAAGACTTGATGATTTCCACCGACCAGCCGGTCATGGAGAGCGCGATTGTGGAGAGCAGAGAGGAAGCTTTGGCATTCGCCAAGGAAGCCGGATATCCGCTGATTGTACGTCCGGCATACACGCTGGGCGGAACGGGCGGCGGCATCGCAGACGACGAAGAGGAACTGATCACGATCATCAAGTCCGGTTTGCAGGCCAGTCGCGTCAATCAGTGTCTGGTGGAAAAATGCGTGGCCGGATGGAAAGAGATTGAATATGAAGTGATGCGCGACGGCAAGGGCAATGTTATCACCGTCTGCAATATGGAGAATCTGGACCCGGTGGGCATCCACACGGGCGACAGCATCGTGGTGGCGCCCAGCCAGACTTTGCGCGACAAGGAATATCAGATGCTTCGCACCGCTTCGGTCAAAATCATCGAAGCGCTGAAAATTGAAGGCGGATGCAACGTGCAGTTTGCGCTGGATCCCGAAAGCCTGCAGTACTACGTCATCGAGGTCAATCCGCGTGTTTCGCGCTCGTCCGCGCTGGCCAGTAAGGCCACGGGGTATCCCATCGCCAAAATCGCGGCTAAAATCGCGATTGGGTATGGGCTGGACGAAATTGAAAACGGCGTCACCAAAAAGACGTTCGCCTGCTTTGAACCGACGCTGGACTATGTGGTCATCAAGTTCCCGCGCTGGCCGTTCGACAAATTCACGGCGGCCGACAAGACGCTGGGTACGCGCATGAAAGCCACGGGCGAAGTCATGGCCATCGGCGCCAATTTTGAATCGGCCTACCTGAAAGCGTTGCGGTCACTGGAGCTGAAGCTCTTTTCCATGGAGTTTCCGTTTGCCGAAGGGCTGGACGAAAAAGCGCTGTTTGAGCGCATCGCCAAACAGGACGACGAGCGGATGTTCTTTGTGGCGCAGGCCATTCGGATGGGCGTCAGCCTGGATGAACTATTCGATAAGACGAAAATAGACCTATGGTTCTTAAATAAATTTAAAGGCATCATTGAGCTGGAAGAACAGTTTAAGCACACCGGCTTAAAGGAAATTGACAAAACGCTGATGTACCGCGCCAAACGGCTGGGCTTTTCAGACAAGGGCATCGCCAAGTGGGTGGGCGTTCGGGAACGCGATGTGCGCAATCTGCGATACGCCTACGGCATCAAGGCTTCGTACAAAATTGTGGACACCTGCGCCGCCGAATTTGACGCGGTCAGCCCGTATTTCTACTCCACCTACGAGGAGGAAAACGAGGCACGTCCCAGCCACAACAAAACCGTGGTGGTGCTGGGCTCGGGCCC
>CALMFG010000021.1 GCA_937863465.1 uncultured Clostridia bacterium | reverse complement strand
TGGAGATGATGATATCGTCGGTTAGGTTTCTTTCCAGAACCATATCGTTCTTTTCAAAGTCCATGAGGTTGATATCCCGCGCGTTGACGTTGCCGATGCGACGGGCGCCCTGCAGGATGACCAGCGCCTGAGATTTCCGCGAAAGTCCCCATTCCTGTCCGGTGCCGATATGGTCCAGGAGCGAGCGGTACTTATCGCTGGCGATGACGCCGATTTTGGGCACACCCGAATTGACGAGATTGCTAAGCGCAAAATCGATGAGCCGGTAACGCGCAAAGAAGGGCAGAGTCACCGGATTGCGGTGGTCGGTGAGCACCCCAAGCTGGTTGGATGGGTTATTGATGATGATACCGAGTACGTTTTTCATATTTTATCCCTATACTAATAGTCTGTCTCGTTTTCATTATATTTGCGGCTGTGTATGTGACGAATACAAAAGGCGAATATCCTCGTCGCTCTTTTTGTTGATATTGCCTTTTAAGATGCCTTGTGTCACCACCATGCCTTCGCTGACCACAGCATCCACTACGCGCACGTCGTCCTCGATGCGGGCGTTATGCATGATGATGGAGTTTTCCACTTCCGCGCCTTTGCCGATGTAGACGTTTTTGGAGATGACTGAATGCGTGACTTTACCTTCGATGATGCATCCGTCACAGATCAGTGAATTGGTCACTTCGGCGTCATGCCCGATAATCTGCGGCATGGCGTTTGAGTTATTGGAATAGATGGGGAAATCATGGTCGTCCAGATTGAACGGTGGCGGTTCCTCCAAAAGCTCCATGTTGGCCTCGTAGTAGCTGTCCACGGTACCGATATCCTTCCAGTAGCCTTTAAACTCATAAGCAAACAGACGCTTGCCCTCGGCCAGCATCATGGGGATGATGTTTTTGCCGAAGTCGTGTTCGCTGTCTGGATCCACGGCGTCGCGTTCCAGCGCGTCCTTTAAAACCGGCCAGTTAAACACATAGACGCCCATCGAGGCCATTGTGGATTTTGGCTGAGCGGGTTTCTCATCAAAACTGACAATACGGCCTTCGGAATCGGTGTTCATGATGCCGAAACGCGGCGCTTCCTTCATCGGGACATTAAAAACCGCGATGGCGGCGTCGGCTTCGTTTTCTTTGCGGAAGGTGACCATGTCGTCATAGTTCATCTTGTATATATGGTCGCCCGAAAGAATGACCACATTTTTGGGCGAATACTGGTCAACAAATTCGATATTCTGGTAGATGGCATCGGCAGTACCCTTATACCAGTTTCCGCCGTCCATATCCATGTAAGGAGGAAGAATGCTGACGCCACCGTCCAAAGAATCCAGCGCCCAGGGCGCACCGGTTGAGATGTAGGCGTTCAGGATGAGGGGCTTGTACTGCGTTAAAACACCAACGACCGATATGTTGGAATAGCGGCAGTTGGACAGGGGGAAATCGATGATGCGGTATTTTCCGCCGAACGATACAGCGGGTTTGGCCAGTTTATGGGTGAGGCCGCCTAAACGGCTGCCTTGTCCGCCAGCCAGCAGCATGGCAACGGTTTCGTGTTTTTTCATTGCATAAAATCCTCCTTTACTCTTATTTGTTGTAGTTTTATTTGGTCGGGATATCCCAGATGTCCCGGGCATATTCCCGGATGGTTCGGTCGGATGAAAAATGGCCGCTCATCGCGATATTGTGAATCTGCATCTTGGCAAAGGTGTCGCCGTCGGTGTAGAGTTTCTCGCACTTTATGCAGGCTTCGATATACGCTTTGAAATCCTTCAGCACCAGGAAGTAGTCGCCGTGGTCGGTTAAGGATTGCTTGATATCGGTAAACTGCCGCATATCGCCCTTGAAGAAGCCGGATTGCAGCATGTTGACGGTTTCACGCAGGTTGTAATCCGATAGCATGTCCATGGGGTTGTAGCCCTCAGCCCGTGTTTTGTTGACGCCGGTAACGTCCAGACCGAAGATGACGATGTTGTCCTCGCCGACGAGTTCTCCAATCTCCACATTGGCGCCGTCGAGCGTACCCAATGTGACCGCGCCGTTCATCATGAACTTCATGTTGCCCGTGCCCGATGCCTCCATGCCCGCGGTGGAAATCTGCTGGCTGATGTCGGCGGCCGGGTAGATGTAGGACGCCAGCGACACATTGAAGTTGGGCAGAAAGATGACCTTCATCTTCTTGCTTAAAAACGGGTCGTTGTTGACGCGCTCGGCCAGCCGGCAGGCCAGCCGGATGATGGACTTGGCGTAGGCGTAGGCCGGGGCCGCCTTGCCCGCAAAGATAAAGGTGTGCGGGACCATATTGTCAAGGTAGTTCTTGTCCTGCTTGGCGCGCCACATGATGCCGAGAATGTTGAGGAGCTGGCGCTTGTAAGCATGGATGCGTTTGACCTGAATATCGAAGATAGAATTCGGGTCCACCTCATAGCCGGTACGCGCTTTGATGATATCAGCCAGTATCGTTTTGCGCTTCAGCTTAATCTCCTTAAACCGCGCGACAAACTTGGGGTCGTCCTTATATTTTAGCAGATTTTTAAGCTGCTCGGTATCCTCTTTCCAACCCTCGCCGATATAATCGCAGATGAGCTGGGTGAGCTCTGCGTTGGCGTTCTGCAAAAACACGCGGTGCGATATGCCGTTGGTTTTGTTGTTGAATCGTTCAGGGAACAGGTCGTAATACGGCTTTAGGATGCTCTGCTTGATGATTTCGGAATGCAGTTCGGCCACGCCGTTGACCGAATGGGAACCCAAAACCGAAAGACCAGCCATATGTACCCAGCCGTCCCGGATGATGGAGACATCATGAATCCGTGTGTTGTCAAAACCGGGGTCGTCCATCAGGCCGTCCACAAAGCGGCGGTTGATCTCTTCCACAATCATGAAGATGCGGGGCTGGACCTCACGCATCAAATCCACCGACCAGGTCTCCAGCGCTTCGGGCAGGATGGTATGGTTGGTGTAGGAGACCATCTGCGTGGTCTTCTCCCATGCCGTGCTCCAGCGTAAGTCGTAATCATCCATAAACACCCGCATCAGTTCGGGGATGCAGAGTGCCGGATGGGTGTCGTTGATATGGATGGCGATTTTGTCCTCGATGCCCTCGATGCTCCCGTTGTTCTGAAAATATTCTTCCACGATGGCCATGATGCCCGCGCTGACGAAGAAAAACTCCTGCATCAGCCGCAGTTTTTTGCCCGCGGGGGTATGGTCGTTGGGGTAGAGAATCTGAGTTAAGTTTTCGGCTTCAATCTTTTTGGCGATGGCGCCGTGATAGTCGCCCGAATCGTAGGTGTGAAAGTCGAAGCCTTCCTGCGCCTGCGCGTCCCAAAGCCGCAGTGAATTGACGTGGTGCTTGCTGTCGTTGGCGATGATGGATATCTCATACGGAACGGCTTTCACCGCCCAAAAGTTCTCGTGCGTAAAGACCATCTTGTCGGTCGCATAATCCACCGTGACATTGCCGCCAAAGCGCACCACCTGCGCGCGGCCGGGGCGGACGGTCTCCCAGGGATAGCCGTTTTCCAGCCAATCCTCGGCGTATTCCACCTGCTCGTAGTTTTCGATCGCCTGGCGGAAAAAGCCGTGGCGGTAGCGGATGGAGTTGCCGCGTCCGGCGATGCCGAGATGGGTCATGGAATCCATGAAGCAGGCGGCCAGCCGGCCGAGTCCGCCGTTGCCGAGGCCCGCGTCTTTTTCAATCGCCAAAAGCTCGTCCAGCGAGATGCCGTAGTGCGCAAGACCCTCACGCACCAGGTCGGTGGCCTGCAGCGCCTTGATGTTCTGGCTTAAAAGATGCCCGATTAAAAATTCCGAAGAAAAGTAGTAGATTTTCTTATCGTTGCGGTGGATGTCGCGCGACTTGGCCCATAGACTGCGGATTTCTTCGCTTAAAAGTGTCGCCAAAGACAGGTACTGTTCCAGCGGTTTTAAAACCTCCGGGCTGTCCGCAAAGTGCTCGTTGCACAATTCTTCATATCGTTTTTCAAATTCTTTAACGCTCTTATACATCGTGTGCCTCCTCGACTGTGCCGTCAGATATCTTTTTTAAAGCGGTCGCCGACAGCGGCGGTACGGTGATGACCACCGACTGCGCGCGGTTGTGACAGCCATAATTTTCGGTTGTTAAGGTGTTTGGATTATGCGCGTCTGTTCCATCGTATTTCTTGAGATTGGACGAAAACAGCTCGGCATACACGCCGGGTTTGGGAACGCCCAGCCGGAAGCCATCGTACTGATAGATGGACATATTTAAAACCATGATGATCTCGCTGCCGTCTTTCGCGCGGCGCAGGTACGAGAACACTTCCTGACCCCGGTTGTCGCCGTCAATCCACTCAAAGCCGTAGATGTCGTTATCCATCTCGAACAGCGCGGGTTCCTCCAGATACAGCGCGTTGAGCATCCGCATATATTCATGGAAGCTGTCGTGGATGGGATACTTTAACATAAACCATTCCAGAGGCTCATAAAACCGCCATTCCATAATCTGTGCAAAATCGATACCCATAAAGTTCAGCTTTTTGCCGGGGTAGGTCATCTGGTAGGCCATCAGCGTGCGAAGGCACGCGAACTGGCGCCAGTACTCGCCGGGCATCTTGTCCAGCATCTGCTTTTTGCCGTGCACCACCTCGTCGTGCGAGAAAGGGAGCACAAAATTTTCGTCCCGCATATAAACCGAACCGAAGGTTAGCTTGTTGTGGTTCTCCCGCCGGTAATCATAATCCACTTTGAAGTAATCCAGTGTGTCGTTCATCCAGCCCATGTTCCACTTGTAGTCGAACCCCAGGCCCTGCATGGATGTGGGGGCGGTGACGCCCTGATACGAGGTCGCTTCCTCGGCGAAGGTTAAAAACCCCGGGAAGTCCTGATGCAGAACGTCGTTCAGCTTCTGCAATAAAGCTTTGGCTGAGAGGTCGTCCTCGCCGCCGAAAGCGTTGCGTTTAATTTTGGTATCCAGACCGTAGTTTAAGTACAGCATGCTGCTGACCGCATCCACGCGGATGCCGTCGATGTGGTACACTTTGGCCCAGAACACCGCCGAGGACAGCAGAAAGGACCAAACCGCTTTATTGTCGAAATTGAAGGTGTAGGTTCCCCAGTGCGGATGCAG
>CALMFG010000020.1 GCA_937863465.1 uncultured Clostridia bacterium | reverse complement strand
GTTTGTCGCTGCCGTTGTTTAGGACGCACCGGCCGCCCAGTTTTTCAAACTACTCGGAGTCTTTGGCGTTGTGCTGGCGCGCCAGCACCTCGGTGGGCGCCATCATGACGCTCTGGTATCCGTTCGCGTAGTTCATCAACATAGCATAGAAGGCCACCGCAGTTTTGCCGCACCCCACGTCGCCCTGAATCAGGCGGTTCATCACCAGCCCGCTTGAAAGGTCTCGCGCAATCTCTTCCATCACGCGCGCCTGCGCGGGCGTGGGCGCAAAGCCCAGCGCTTTGTCGAACGCGGATTTTTGCGGTGGGGTGATCGTCAGTCGTACGGCGTTTTCCTTTTTGGCGGGCAGCTGTTCTTTCAGCATGCTGAGAAAAACCAGAAGTTCTTCGATGGAAAAACGTTTCAGCGCGGCGCTATGGTCTTCCAGCCGTTCGGGAAAGTGCAGCGCCCGATGCGCCGGATACAGGTCGGGCAGGTTAAAAGCGCGCTTGAAGCCATCGGTCATATAGTCGGGTTCATCTGTCAGCGCGTCCAGTATGGCCGCTACAGCGTTCATCACCATTCGCCCGCTGATGCCGGGTATCTGCGGATAGACCGGTACAAAGGGATATTGTCCGATGAATTCGTTTTTTCTCTCAAAACCCGGGTTGGTGAATGTAATTTTGTCGTCCTGTGTTTTGGCCTGCCCGTACAGGAAAATCGCGTCGCCCTTTTCCATGTTGCGCACCATAAACGGCATATTGAAAAACTGTAAACCTGCCTCGGTTTCTCCGTCGCTCACCTTGCACCGAACCAAATTCAGCCGTTTGCCAAAATAGGCGACACTCGGTTTGGTCATCACGGTCACCGGACACAGTCCCGGGTGCTCAAGGCTCTCGGCGATGGTGATTTTCCGCGAATAGTCCTTAAAGCCGCGCGGGAAAAAGAAGAGCAAATCCAGTAGCGTTTCCATGCCCTTTTCGCTGAACAGTTTTTTCCGTTTTTCGCCGATGCCCTTGACGGCATCCAGCGGACTAAAGAGATTCAAAATCCAACCGCCTTTGACTTAGAAGTAAGATAAAAGGCGAGCCTCGGCCCGCCTTGAAAAGTATAATTGCGTTTTTTGATTATTCCACCGAGAAGATGTAGGAATATACCGGCTGACCGCCGTTGTGCACTTCCACATCGCAGTCCGTGAATTTCTCTCCGGCCAATTTAGCCAGTGCCTGCGCGTCTTCTTCGGTGACGCCTTCACCATAGAAGATGGTGATAATGCCGTCGTCTTCGCCGACCATCTTGTCCAGCAGCGTCATGGCCGAATCGACGATTTTCTTTTCGTGGCAGGCAATCTCGCCGTCAAAGATGCCGATGATGTCGCCTTCCTGAATGGTAAACCCATTGGCCTTGGCGTCTCTGACCGCATAGGTCACCTGGCCGGTCTTCACGTTATCCAGCGCCGATTTCATGCGGTCCAGATTGTATTGGAGCGGCATTTCGGGGTTGAAAGCCAGCGCCGCGGTGATGCCCTGCGGCATGGACGTGGACGGCACAACCTGTACGTTCTTGTCGCTCATGGTGGCGGCCTGTTCAGCGGCCAGAATGATGTTCTTGTTGTTTGGGAACACGATAACATTTCGGGACGGTGCGGCGGCAATCGCGTCCGCAATCACCTGTGCCGACGGGTTCAGGGTCTGTCCGCCCTCAATCACTTCGTCCACCATAAAGTCCCGGAAAATATCCGCCATGCCCGCGCCCGAAGCGACTGCGACCATTGCGATGGGTTTTTCTTTTTTCTTTTCCTGCTTCTCGACAAAGTCCTTGTGCGCCTTCACCTCACGGTGCTGTTCGCGCATATTGTCAATTTTAAGCTTGCTGAGCTCTCCCAGCTTGGCGCCCATCTCCAGAGCCACGCCCGGATGGTCGGTGTGCACATGCACCTTGATGAGGTTAAGGTCGCCCACGACCACCTGCGAATCACCGATTTTTAAGAGCTCTTCCTTAAACTGGTCCACGTCTTTTTGCAGAACGGTCTTGGGTATATGCTTGATGAAAAATTCGGTACAGTAACCGAACGTGATATTATCTTCGCCTTCGATATAGTTGCGTTCGACGGCTTTATCCACCACGTCCACTTCAATCGAATCAATCTCTGCGCCGTCCAGCACAGCAATAAAGCCGCGGTAGATGACCAGAAGGCCCTCGCCACCCGCATCCACAACGCCAGCCTCTTTTAAAACCGGCAGCATATCCGGCGTTTTGGCCAGCATCTCTTCGCCGGCTTTCAGCATGCGTTTTAACATGCCGTAAACGTCTTCACGGTCTCTGTTTGCCTGTCTGGCTTCGGCCGCAATCGCGCTGGCGATGGTGAGAATCGTACCCTCTTTGGGTTTCATAACGGCTTTATACGCCGCATCGACGCCTTCTCTGGCCGCCGCGGCCAAATGCTCGGGCTTCAGCACCGTGATGCCGCCCGAAAGGCCTTTGGCAAAACCGCGGAATATCTGGGACAGGATGACGCCCGAGTTGCCTCTGGCGCCTTTCAGCGCGCCCATGGAAACCGCTTCGGCAATTTCGCTGACCGTGGTGTCGTCCGCTCCCTTCATTTCGGCGATGGCCGAAAGCATGGTCATGGACATATTGGTGCCTGTGTCGCCGTCAGGAACCGGGAAAACATTTAAGTTGTTTAAGGTCTCCTTATTTTTCTCTAACAAAGAAACCGCTCCGACCATCATCTCTTTGAAGACGGTCCCAGTAATTTCGTTATATTTCACTTTTCCCCTACTCCTCTAAATTCTAATCCCGTCGACGACCACGTTGACGTCGGTGACGGTCAGGCCTGTTGATCTTTCCATGTTGTACTTTACGGTATCGATGACGTTTTTGGCCACTGCCGCAATCGAAACGCCATACTCAACGATGACATATAAATCAATTTTTAAGTTCTGATCGTTATCCGTCGTGATGCGGACGCCTTTTTTCAGGTTCTCGCCCTTCACCAGTTCGATAATCCCGTCTACCGCCCGTTTCGAGGACATGCCGACGACGCCGTAGCACTCCATCGCACAAAGGCCGGCAAGATCGGATAAGAATTCTTCGGAATAGTACAGCTTCCCAAGGGAATTGTTCATACCTACACCCATAACATGCTCCTTTGATAATCTTCTTTGTTCGGTGTTAATTGGTTACCTTGTCTAAGTATTTTAACCTAAAAAGCGATGAACATCAATTAATTTATCCTTTTTTTGAACACAAGTCAAGCCATCTTTATCCCGCGGCCGGCAGACGAAAACTTATTCTTGCAATGTCTAAAACAAAATGGTACAATAGCGGTCGGAGTTTTATTCCTTCAAAGGGAGGTGAAATAGATGGCGAAATACTGCGAAGTCTGCAACAAGGGCGTGATGTCCGGCAACAACGTCAGCCACTCTAACAAGAAAACCAGAAGAACATGGGCGCCTAACGTGAAACGCGTCACCGTGGTTGAAAACGGTAGCCCGCAAAAGAAATATGTTTGTACGCGCTGCTTAAGATCCGGAAAGGTTCAACGGGCTGTATAAATATGTTTTGGTCTCGAAAATAGCAGCCCGTGCTTGGTTGCTTTTTTTCTTTGATTTAAAATGGGTTTAGAATAATTTTGCGATTTCATCCAGCATCTGAACAGCGACTTCCTGTTTGGATGCTTTTTTAAGTTCGGTGCGCCTGCCTTTTCGGTCAAACAGAATGAGGTGGTTGGTGTTAACCTCAAATCCCGCACCCTGCTCTTTGATATCATTCAGCGCTATCAGGTCCAGATTTTTCACAGCCAGCTTGGCTAACGCGTTCTCTTCAAAGTTCTCGGTTTCGGCGGCAAACCCAACCAGAATTCGATCCCGCTTGTCTTTGCCGAGTTTGGCCAGAATGTCCTCGGTGCGCACCAGTTCCAGCATCATATCGCCCGCTTTTTTAATCTTGTGGTCAAATGTCACCTTGGGTTTGTAGTCGGCCACCGCCGCCGCCATGATGACGATATCGGCTTTTTCCGCTTCGGCGAACACCGCTTTGGCCATATCCGCCGCCGAGACCACATTCACTACGCGAACGCCTTTGGGCGCCTGCAAATTGACCGGCCCCGCCACCAGCGTCACTTCCGCGCCGCGAACGGCCGCGTTTTCGGCCAGCGCAAAACCCATCTTACCCGTGGAAGGGTTGGAAAGGTAACGGACCACGTCCATGTACTCGCGCGTGGGCCCAGCAGAAACCAGCACTTTCTTACCCAGAAAATCGCTTTCAGGTGCCAGAATATGCGAAACCACATCCAGAATCTCCTGCGGTTCCTTCATGCGTCCCGCGCCGATATCGCCGCAAGCCAAAAGACCGCTGTCGGTGTCCATC
Organism: uncultured Clostridia bacterium; assembly: GCA_937863465.1. Lineage (GTDB taxonomy): Bacteria > Bacillota > Clostridia > Christensenellales > CALMFG01 > CALMFG01. The sequence goes on along the minus strand of CALMFG010000020.1, from coordinate 7,949 downwards.
ACCTGAATCCCGCGGTTTTTTAAGGTTTCAATATTGGCCCGTGTGGCCGGATCTTCATACATATGGGTGTTCATGGCCGGCGCGATAATCTTGGGGCAGGTCGCCGCCAGGAAGGTGGTCGTCAGCATGTCGTCCGCGATGCCGCCCGCCAGTTTGGCGATGATGTTGGCCGTGGCCGGCGCCACGATATAAGCGTCCGCTTTTTCGGCCAGCGCGATATGCTCAATCTCCCACGGCGTGCCGCGTTCAAACACATCGGTTAAAACCGGCGAAGCCGAAAGGGATTCAAACGTGAGCGGCGAAACAAAAGCCTTGGCGTGTTCGGTCATGCAGACCGTCACGTCCGCACCTAATTTTTTGAGTCCGCTGACCACATAGGCGGTTTTATAGGCCGCAATACCGCCGCTGACCCCGACGATGATCGTCTTTCCGCTCAGCATACATTAGACACTTTCTTTGGCCGAGATATAGGTAATCTTGTCCTGATAGATTTCGTTGACCGCCTGGGTCACGGGATTGTTGTTTTCAACCTGCACCAAAGGCGTGGAACCGTCGATAATCTGACGCGCGCGTTTGGACGCTTCAATAATCAATGTGTAGCGATTGCCGGCCTTTTCAACCAGTTCAATCAGCTCAGGGTATGTCATCATAATATATTCTCTCCTTGCAGTAATCGTTTGGATAAATCCAGATTGCGTTTTACCGCACACCGCTCGGCGTCGATAATGGCCAGCATTTGGCGGGCAGCCTTGTCAATCTCATCATTCTTTATAACATAATCGTAAGATTTCAGCAACTCAATTTCTTTTTTGGCCATCTCCAGCCGCTTTCTGGTCTGCTCATCGGTCTCGGTGCCCCGCTTCTTCAGTCTCTGCTCCAGAACCTCCAGCGACGGCGGCAGGACAAACATCAGAATCGCTTCGGGGTAATGCGCGTTCACCATCAGCGCACCCTGCACCTCAATCTCCAAAAGCACATCCCGGCCGCTTTCCAGCATACCCAACACATAGTCTTTCGGTGTACCATACTGGTGGTTTAGGTATACCGCGTGTTCCAGAAATCCGTCCTGCTCAATCTTCTCGTTAAACGCTTCTTCGGTTAAGAAGAAATATGCTTCTCCGTCCACTTCGCCGGGTCTCGGGTCGCGCGTGGTGCAGGATACCGACACCTGAATGTCGGGAGCCAACTCCTTAAGCCGCTTGCATGTGACGCCCTTGCCCGCGCCCGAAGGGCCGGACACGACGATTAAAAGTCCATTCTTCACCGGCCGTTGTCCTCTTTATCCAAAAATCTCCCGCTGACCGTTTCGGGCTGCATCGCCGAGAGGATGATATGGTTGGAATCCATGATAACAACCGCGCGGGTTTTTCTGCCGTACGTCGCGTCAATCAGTCTGCCGTCACTTCTCGCTTCGGTAATCAGCCGCTTGACCGGTGCGGATTCCGGATGGATGATGGCGATAAGTCTGCCGGCGGATATGATGTTTCCAAACCCGATATTGACTAATTTATCTTTCATATTCCCTGCCTTTATTCGATATTCTGAATTTGTTCTCTGATTTTTTCCAACTCGGCTTTGGCGGTCAGCACACAGCCGGTGATTTCAATATCCGAAGATTTGGAGCCGATGGTGTTGAACTCACGGTTGATCTCCTGAACCAGAAAATCAAATTGGCGTCCCAGCGGGCAGTTTTTCTTCAGGTCGGATTCAAATGAAGCAAAATGGGTCTTCAAACGAACTACTTCTTCGGTGATGTTGCATTTATCCGCAAAGAAGGCAACCTCGGCGTTAAACCGGCTTTCCTCCAACTCGCTGGCGTCGATCAGCTCGGAAAGACGCGCCTGCAGCTTTTCGCGGTATTCGGCGACCACGGTATCCTCTTTGGATTCGATTTTGGCGGTCAGCTCTTTCAACATCTGCACACGCGCCACGATATCCTCTTTCAGGCTCTCGCCTTCCTTGGTGCGTGCGTCAATCAGCATATCCAATGCCTGATTCAGCGTGGTGTTCAACAGGCGGGTCAGCGCTTCCTCGTCTTCAATCGCGTCCTGCACCTTGACGGTTTCGGGTAGCGTCAGCATTTTGGCCTTGGTGATATCGTTTTCGATTCCCGTCTTCTCCTGAATGGTTTTAGCCGCTTCCAGATAGGCCATCATGACCGGGATATTGATTTCCACCTTTTTAGTGTCGTCCCGGGAAATCTGATAATTAAAAAAAACGTCGATGCGTCCGCGGGCAAGACGGGCTTTGATGGTCTTGCGCGCTGCGTCCTCCAAAAAGCTTAGGAGTCTCGGCATTCTCGGATTGATATCCAGATAGCGGTGGTTGACCGATTTAATCTCCACCGACAGCGTTCGGCCGTCTATCTCCACTTCCGCTCTGCCGAATCCCGTCATGCTCTGCATATGGTTTGCTCTCCCTCTCATCTGGAAAAATATTTTCTTAAGTGTTAATTATAGCATATTATTTGCTGCTTTTGGCTATCTCGTCGTAATATTTTTGCGCGCCCGGATGCAGCGGAATACCCATTCCATCCTGCGCGTTTTCAATTATCAGATCATATAGTATGCCGCTGTCGGCTTGAATTGCTCCGGCGTTTTCCCAAAACTGCTGGGTTAGTTCATAGACCAGATCCTCATCCATGTCCGCGCTGCAGACCAAAATCCCCGTGGTGGTCAGCGCCGCCACACTGTCGTCCATGCCCTGATAGGTGCCGGCCGGAATCAGTGTCTGGCTGTAGTAGGGCGTTTCGTCGGTATCCTTCAACAGCGCATAGTCGATAGGAACCAGTGCGACATCCTCGTTTTCGGTGATTTCCTCAAAATTATAATCCACGTCATTGGACGAAACAAATACCGCGTCCAGCGTTCCGGCTTTCAGCGCGGCAATGGCCTCTGAGAAGGGCATATACATTTGGTCAATGCGATCCAGACTGACACCATAGGCGTCGATCAGGCTGACCACATCATTATACAGAACAGCCCCCTCTTCGCCCATACTGACCTTTTTCCCGTAAAGGTCTTCGATTGAATAGATTTCGGAATCCAGCGATGCGATGAGCTGAACCGTTTCCGGTTGGCGGACGGTGTCTACCATCCGGATATTCCGGGTCTGGGTCAGCGTCACAATCCGGCTGTTCGGAAAGCCGCCCGTAAAGAACAGGGCGTCCAGCTCGCCGTTCTCCATGGCCAGAACCGCATCATCCAGCGAATAATAGTACGGCATCAGCGAGCTGATAGAAATCTGGTTAGCCTGCAGAACATGCATCGTGGTTAAGTAGCTTAGGCTGTTCAGCTCGCCCAGCGATACACGTTTGCCGGCGAGGTCGGTGATATTCTGGATATTGGAGCCTGTGATGGTGACCAGCTGCAACGCCGAAGGATACATCGCCGCGATGCCGCGCAAGTTCTCGCAGGGCTGGTCGGAAAACTCATCCAGCCCGTTATAAGCCAGATAGGCGACATCCGACTCCACGATGGCGATATCCGCACGACCTTCCTGCACCGACACACAGCCGGCATAGGAACCATAGCCCGCATCCGCCTTGATGACCACGCTGGGCATGGCTTCGCTTAAAGTATCTGCGATGGACTGACCCAATTTATAGGAGATGCCGCCCGTTCCGCCTGAAGTGATGGTGACCACCGGCGTGGACGTGCAGCCGGAAAATATCACAACCAGACTGACGAGCAGGCTGAAAACCACTGTTTTTTTCATTAATACCTCGATATTCAGGTGTTAAAACCGCTTTGTATTCCTTTTCCGCTTAAAAGCAACGCCATTATATAGCTTTTGGATTGTTTATTCAACCAATGCAACAAAAAGTTAAAATATTTGGGTGTTGATTATCCAAAAAAAATGTGTATAATAGTATTTGCTGACTGACGCGCGGGGTTATAGCTCAGCTGGCTAGAGCGCTACGTTGACATCGTAGAGGTCGTTGGTTCAAGCCCAATTAACCCCACCAGTACCAAGATTTAATCCTGTGGTGTGCGTTATGCGTTATTTTTAAACTCACATTACTTTTTCGGGAGCGAGTCGTCCGGCAAAGCTAATGTCAGGCCTCCATTTTCGTAGAGGAAGACAGCGGTTTTCGGCATTGCACCCACCTGCATTTATGCGGGTTAATTAAAAAGAGGCAGACGGCACATACGGGATATAAAGTTTTAGCGGAATAGTGTAACGGTAGCACAAACGACTCTGACTCGTTTTGCCTAGGTTCAAATCCTAGTTCCGCTGCCAAAACAAGAAGTTCATACCAAACGGTATGGACTTCTTGTTATTTAAAGCGGAACGGGATTTGAACCTCAAGGAGGCGCGAGGCGTTTAGAAAACGCCATGCGATGGCGTTTTTAGCCGAGCGGTGCGAGGAGGCTACGACGCGCACGGCAGACGAGCGGACGCGAGTATGCAATCCTAGCTTACGCTGCCCAAACAAGAAGTTCATACCAACGGTATGGACTTCTTGTTATTTAAGGCGGAACTTAGGCTGATGCATTGAAGCTGTTGTGAGCGTATCTTTTTTTTACACGATTTACTTTGATTTAATACAGACAAACCGATTGCTTTCGTACGTTATATGTTGTATAATCAGTTAAACAATCCCCGTTTGTTTATTTGATAATACCTAGATGTTGTATGTTGGGCATAAAACCCGCTTTCTATTAAACATACAAATGTTTGGTATGTCGATTAATCGTATTGGGGAATTTTTATGTCCATCTTAAAGCAGTCTTTCGGGAAAATGGCTCGCAAACAGACAATCATCGCCGCTCTGGCCGGTATTGTCAGCTATTTTATCTGTGCATTCCCGATTCATCTTCATTTTACAGCAAACTACGAACTCACCGTTTTGGCCGGGCTGGCTCTGCCCATGTTTATCACCGTGCTTTGGGGCTGGCGCTACGGCCTTGTTTCTGCTGTGTGCGGCGGCGCCTGGGCCGTCTGGTTCGGCGGACTTTCACAGGGCTTCGGCATCATCTATACAACGCTGATGTATGTCGCCTGGGTCGTGTGGCACGGCGTTTTTTCCGACCTTCGCCTGAAAAATAGCAACCAGCCCAAGTGGTATCACAGCCTCTATTCGGTCGAGCTGGCTTTCCGGGTTGTTTTTGAAACCGGATATTTCTTCATCTTCCCGGGTCTTGTCGCCTTGAATCCCTCGGCATGGATGCCTGTTGCCGCGATGACTTCGGTTACGACCGGCTGGGTCATCTTCACGATCACCTCACGCATTCTTTCCGGCTATCTGCTGATGGCCGTCTTTATGGTCATTTTGCGCCTCTCCCATGAAAAAGTCTATATGGCCACTATTAACCAGCGGCGGTACGGTAGGGACATCATCCACATCTCCCTGTTCTTTGCCGTCATCATCATCGTTATCGAGGCGGTCGGCGCCACCTACTTCCGTTCGGTTCATTATAGTTCTTTGATCGAAAACCTGTTCAATTTTGAGAGCGCTCAGGTCTTTACGCGTTGTCTGTTCATCGTCTCCTTCATGGCGTTTGGCTTTGCCCTTCAATACTACTTCAACAAATCCGAAAACACGGCCAAAAGCCTCATTGAGACCAACACCGCGCTGAAACGGCACGAGGAGGACATCAACCACGTGCTGCAGCTGGCTTCGGATATCGGCAAGGCCGAGAAGATCGACCCGGCCAACTTCCTTTCCAACCTGCTGCAAGCCGCCATTAACATCATCCCCGAAGCGGACTTCGGGTTCACCTTCCGCTATCAGCACGGCAGCAAGGTCATCATCTCCCAGAAGGGTCATGACGACGCGATCTTAGGATCCAGAATCAATATTTTCATCATGTCTTCCAAAGACGAAGTGATTATCACCGACAACATCAAGGCACATCTTTTAGCGCATGTCAACGGCTCGGACTATTTAAAGCTGCGCGAGTACTTAAAAAAAGCCAACGAATCCATGCTGATCCTCTGCGAATACGAAAACGAGATTATCGCGGGTATGGTGCTGGGCATCGACGCGTCAAAGAGCGTTCGCTTTTCGGAGCAAAGCCTGAAGATTGCCGGTTTCCTCAAGGATATCTCGGTGGCCTTCTACAACTACCTGCATCTGGCCGAGGAACGTGAAGATACCTATAAAGACATCATCATGTCTTCGCTGAAAATCCTGTCTCTGCACAACGCCTACACCAAGGACCACTCGACCGGCGTTGCGAATCTGTCGCGCGAGATTGCCTTGTGCATGGATTTTAATCACAAAGAAGCAGAAACCATCTACTGGGCCGGTTTGGTGCACGATATCGGCAAAATACTGATTTCTGACGATATTCTGGACAAGGGCGGCAAGCTGACCGACGAAGAGTTTGAAATCATCAAACAGCATACCGTGCTGGGCTACGAGACCTTCTGCGAAAGTCCCAATCTGACGGATATTTCAAAATACATCTTCCACCACCACGAAAAGTGGGACGGTTCGGGGTACCCTTACGGGCTTTCCAAAAGCAGCATCCCGCTGCCTTCCCGAATTCTGTCGGTGGCAGACGTATTTGACGCGCTCACTCACGACCGCCCCTACCGCAAGGCGATATCCGTTGACGCCGCGCTGGCGTATATTCGGGAAAAATCGGGCAGTCAGTTTGACCCGGATATCTGCGACATCTTCCTTAAGAATTTTGACAGCATATATGAGAAATATATTGCGTCCTAATTTCATCAACCAGGGGAAAAAGCAAAAAGCCTTTCGGCACCAGAGCCGAAAGGCTTTTTGTTTGTCTTCGTAAAATTAGAGTTTTTTGAAGATGACGCCCGCCAGAAGAAGCAGGAACGCAATCATCAGAAGAATCCAGTTGGTTAAACCGATTGACGTTAAGAAATCCCAGTTAATCCCTTTGATGTACGTGTTCAAAATTGCATATACGCCGATGATGAAAGAAAGCAAGAATACCACTTTCGATGGTCTTGTGCCCATAGTGCACCTCCAATAAAATATTGCTTATGTGTCGTATTATACTCTTATTTCTTTCGCAAATCAAAGTTTAAGATGTGAAAAAAAGAAAGCTGCCGGAAATTTTACCGACAGCTTAATTGGTCATAACGAAACTGTTACATCTATTTTCCTGCCATTTCCTTTTTGTCCTTGCGGTTTAAAAGCCACATCAACACCATCATCACGGCGGAATAAACCAGGAAAAGCGCAAAGGTCAGCATAAATAACTGCGGTTTATCATCCAGCACCGCCGTCACCGGAATCGCCAGAATCATCATCAGCGGGAAGCCCAGCGGCGCCGCAACGCCCGAACCGAGCACCAGGTTATCGGTCACCGTGGTTTTTCCTTTCGGATCCACTTCCTTAAGAAGGGCAACACCCGTGGTTACCGTGCCTGTCCACATGCCGAACAGTGCCAGCGTGTTTTCCAGAACCTCGTCGCGATAGATCCATTTGGCGGTGTAGATGGTGAAGAATACGGTGAAAAGTCCGCCGGCCGTGGAGAGAATCAGAATGGCCCAGCCGTAGTTGCCCAGTGCCTGGAAAGACAAAGCGGCGATGGATGCCGTAATCATAAAATCAAACGCCACAGCCGAAATCTTCTGCATCAGGTAGTTGTCCACAAAGTTGACTTTCATCACGCCTTTGTGACGGAGCTGCTTGAACACGGCTTTGACGCCGACCGCAATGATGGTACCAAACAGGAAGGCAAAGCCCCTGAAAAGCCCGGTCATGGTGACGCCGAATGTGCCGAGCGGTGCAAACAGCAGTGCGCAGCCTTCGATCAGACCATAGGTTAAAAGATAGACAAAGCCGATGAGTATCACCTTGATGGTCATATCGTCGATAAACGCGGTTTTGGGGATGGTGCTGGTGTGCATGGTCGCTTTATCGATATCGATGTTTTCAACCGTGCCGGTTCCGCCGTCCACTTTAAAAACGCTCTTTCTCACCATGATGTTCATGAGGATGATGCCGCCGATGATGGCCCAGA
>CALMFG010000019.1 GCA_937863465.1 uncultured Clostridia bacterium | reverse complement strand
ACGTAAACACGATTTCCAATCGTGCGCCTTCAGCCGCTCAGCCACCTCTCTATGGTCTATGAAATTTTAAGTCCGGTAGACATTTTAACACATGGCTTTTTAAAACACAAGCGCGGATTATGGCTATTTCTATATCGTTTCTTAAGTCAAAAAATACAAAACCGGCTTTTCGATTTTTTAGTTCCCCAAGCCGGTTAACTACAAAAACTTTGGTTTTTCTAAACGAAACTACAGCAGTTTGCCAAGCAGTGTGCCGAGAAGATTATTGTCATCATCTTCGTCATCGCTGTTACCCAGAAGGGAATCCAGACCGCCGAGCTTTTCAATGATATCGCCCAATTTGCTGGCATCAATCTCGTCTTTGTTTTTAAACAGATCCAGAATATCGCCGAGTCCGTCGCCGCCTTCACCCGCCAGCTTTGCAATGCCTTTAAGATCAAAATCCTTCAGGTCAATTCCGAGTTCATCCAGAACAGTCATCCATTTGCTTACATTAGTAATCTTACCCAGTGTACCCATCTTTCAAATCTCCTTTTTTCTTTATCCTTCTTCACTTTAAGACAATTAATTCTAACATTATTCTTTTGTGATAACAATTAAATTATCGCATTCCTTCGCCTTTTGGTATGTGTTTTTGTCACATGTCGCATATGATGTAAAAAAGTTGCCTCCGCGTTTATTTTCACATTATTCATGATTTTCTTAAAAAAACGTATTCAGATGCGGTATAATAATAGAATAAATTTTGTATAAACTATATTTGTGAGGTAATCCTATGTACTTTGACTGGACATGGTTTTTAATCATCCCGGCGCTGCTGCTCGGTCTTTGGGCGCAGTCGCATGTAAAAAGCACATACAATAAATATGCGACGGTTTTCTCTTCCCGCGGGGCTCAGGCTCAGGATGTGGCCGCGGATATCCTACGGACAGAAGGATGTCAGGATGTGCGGATTCAACCAATCGGCGGCGATTTGACCGACAACTACGACCCCAGCACCAAAATACTGAATCTGTCCCAGACCGTTTACGGTTCCAGCTCTCTGGCCGCTATCGGCGTGGCGGCCCATGAAGCCGGACATGCGCTCCAGCATAATCACGGCTATGCGCCGCTGGCTTTGCGTTCGGTTATGGTGCCCGCTGTCCGCATCGGCTCAGCGATGGCCTGGCCTATCTTCATCCTTGGCCTGCTGGTCAGCTTCCGTCCCCTGATGGACATCGGTATCATCGCCTTCTCGCTCGCCGTCTTGTTTTCGCTCGTCACCCTGCCGGTCGAATTCAATGCCAGCCGAAGAGCCTTGCGGATATTGGCCGACGGGCACTACTTAAACGAAGAAGAGGTTCTGGGTGCCAGATCGGTTTTACGCGCTGCTGCACTCACCTATGTGGCCGCCGCGCTGTCCTCCATCCTGCAACTGGTTCGTCTGCTGGTGCTGCGCAACCGAAGATAATGGATGTTTATATTCACAATCGAGCTTAAAAAACAAAACCGCCATCGGCGGTTTTTTGTTGTAGACTATTTTTTTTCAATTCTTAAAATCCGCCGCCGTCACGGTAGCTGACACGAATCGGGCCTTTTCTTTTCTTCTTTTTGGCCTTTTTCTTGGGTCCGCTCGGACGCTTTTTGGGTACGGGGTTAATCGGCGGCATGGATGAACCCCTCAGCTGCTCTTTCTCTTTCTTCGTCTTTTTGGGCGCGGGTTCGTCTCCCATTCCCATCGGAGAAAAATCTCCGCCTCTGGGACGTTTTTTGGACGCTATGGTCAGCGCGATTAAAACGATAACGACAACCAGTATCGCGGTGCCAAACCCGATGGATGCCAGTGTCCAGCCGGACAACGCCGCTAAACCTTCTTCCGGCGGTGCTGAAGGGGTGGGCGTCGGCATGGCGGCGGCTGACGCCGCTGCGGCCGCAGCCTGTTCTTCGGCCAGCTGGCTTAAGATGGTGACGGTCGTTGGCGCGTTTTTGGTATCCACAGTAAAGGTGTTGCCGTCCGCGTCGTGCACCTGCACCTCAAACACCACTTCCCGCGTTTCATCCACCTGCGTGGAAACACGCACCAGCCGGTCGCCTTTTTCCATATTGCTGATATTGGACACCACTTCATTGGTCCCTGTGTCAATAATACTGATATCATACAGTCCGTACTCGGATTTATTTGAAATCAGTACATCAAAGGATGCGGGGCCTGGTGATGAAAGCTTATTATACTGAGCCTCGGCTGTGACCGACAAAGCACTCACATCGAAATTGATGGGCACGCTGATTTTTATAGTGTTAGACGCATGGGAATACACTGTCCCGTATGCGTCGGTCGCTGTCATATCGAACTGAACTTCGTCCGATTCCTTAAACGTGGCGGTCGTCACGACCGATACCGAGTCGCCCGACCACAGCTGCGTGCCTCTCGTCGGAATCAGCTCATTATTGTGGTTGTACAGCTTCAGGTTGCGATACGGCACATTGCCGTCGTTTCGGATATGTAACGTGAAGGTCACTTCTTCTCCGGCCGCCGGCGTGGTCGTGCTGGATTCCAAAGTCATGGTGACGCTATCGTCAATTATATATAGTTCCTGTGACTGGAAATTGTAGGTACGCGTACTGCCGCCCGCCGAATACTGCACCGTCGGCGACAGCGTCACATCATGGTTCAGCGGCAGGTTATAGGTGACGATACGCGTTTCGCCGGGCGCCAAGGTGATGGCGCTGTTCAGCCACGCACCGTCCGCTACGCTGGCGTCCCGAACCGTCAGGTTGGAGATGGTCACCGTACCCGTGTTGACAAATTTAAAACGAAGACCGATATACTCGCCTTCCCATATATATGCGCGGTCCACCCAGAATTTCGCTTCCAACGAAACCCCCTCCGCTGCGTTGGCGGTAGGGTGCACCCCCACGAGAAGGGTCAGCATCACCACGAGCAAAATGCCGGCGAACAACAATCTTTTCTTCATGCTTTCCTCACAAAGCCGGGCTTCGGCCAGGCCAAACAACCCGCTTAAAATTCTTTCATATGAGTATAACCGATAAAAAAAGAAAAAACAACCGATGCCGTGTTCGTTATCAAAGTCTTAACATTCTGGCGGCGAATTGTTCATCATCCCAGGGCAGTTTTGTCTTTTTTTCTCCAAACCCCTGTGTTATAATGTAGCAAGATTTATTCAAAAGGAAAAGGAAAATATGCCAAAAGTATTGTTGACCATCACTGGGATACAAAACGGCACCGAAAATGTTGAGCTGATTACCGAAGGGTTCTTAGAAGAAACCGATAAAACCCTGACTTTAGAATATTCCGAAACCGAGATTTCCGGCATGGAAGGCACCAGAAACATCATCACCATCAACGACAGCATCATCACTTTGGCCAGAGAGGGCGAAGTGAACACCAGCCTGTATTTTGAGCAGGGCAAACGCTTTATCGGCAGCTATGAAACCGAGCTTGGCACCTTAAGCATGAGCGTTTTCCCCACGCTGGTCACCTCGCATCGCGAGGAAACGTCGGGAACGGTGGATTTGGAATATGAACTGGATTTGGAAGGTGAACAGTCGGTCAACCGTTTGAGCTTGTCCTACAAAAAGCTGGGCGGTACCATCAATTAGTGCGAACAGGCGCGGCACGGGTTTTAAGTTTTAGGAGGCGAATACCCTTTGAAAATCGTATGGCTGGGTCATTCATCGTTTAAAGTTGTCCTTGACAGCGGTCAGGTCATTGTTTTTGACCCCTATGACGATACCTATGGCTATCAAACCAAGCCGATACAAGCCGACCTCGTTTTGTCCTCGCACGATCATCAAGACCACAGCTGTCTCGACTACATCACCGGCGACTATACGCTGGTCAATCAACCGGGTGATTACATCTTTGGAGACATTCAGATAAAAGGCTTTGAAACTTTCCACGATAAAAGCGGCGGCAAGGAGCGGGGGCTCAATACGGTGTTTAAGCTCACCGCCGAAGGCATCAGCCTCCTGCATCTCGGAGACCTCGGCGAGGTCCCGGGCAGTGCTTTCTTAAAATCCTTGGGCAAGGTGGATATCCTCTTCCTGCCGGTGGGCGGCCGATATACCATCGACGCTCGCGAAGCCTTAAGCGTGATGGACGGCATCTCACCCAATATCATCATCCCCATGCACTATCTGACCGAAGCCGTCAACCTGAAACTCGACTCTCTGGCCAAGTTTTTGGAGACCATCGACGGCATCTACGACTACGCGGTGTTGGGCAAAAACACCTTCAGCGCCAAAGCCGGCGACCTCAAAAAACGGTCCCGCGTCATCATAATGGAATATACGTGACAAAAAAATAAATCGGGGTAACCTGACTTATTTTTTTGGTTAGAATAGAAATGCTTAAAATATTTTTGAGGGGTAGAAAGAACCATGGAAAAGCAAACAAAATATATCTTCGTCACGGGCGGTGTTGTCTCATCGCTTGGCAAAGGTATCACCGCGGCAAGTCTGGGTACGCTTTTGAAAGCCCGCGGATTAAAAGTGAATCTGCAGAAATGCGACCCATATATCAATGTGGATCCCGGAACCATGAGCCCTTACCAGCATGGTGAGGTTTTTGTGACCGACGATGGTGCCGAAACCGACCTGGATATCGGTCATTACGAGCGCTTCACCGATGAGAATTCGTTTAAGGATTCCAACGTCACCACCGGCAAGGTGTATCAGACGGTCATCAACAAAGAACGCCGCGGTGAATACCTCGGCGGAACCGTGCAGGTCATTCCGCACATCACCAACGAGATTAAAGACCGCATCTACTCGGTAGGCAAAAAGAACAATCCCGACGTAGTCATCACCGAAATCGGCGGAACCGTGGGCGACATCGAGTCCCAGCCGTTTTTGGAAGCCATCCGACAGATCCGCTGGGAAGTGGGCAAAACCAATTGCCTGTTTATCCACGTCACGCTGGTGCCTTACCTTTCCAAGGTGGGCGAAATTAAGACCAAGCCGACCCAGCACAGCGTCAAGGAGCTCCGAAGCCTGGGTATTGAGCCGGATATCATCGTCTGCCGCACCGAAAAGGCGCTGAGCAAAGACGTGAAGGCCAAGATCAGTCTGTTCTGCAACGTCCCCGCCGAAAACGTCATCTCCAACACCGACGCGTCCTTCCTGTATGAAGTGCCGCTGATGCTGAAAGCCCAGCAGCTGGATGACATTGTCTGTGCGTCTTTGAATATGGAAACACCGGCGCCGGATCTGGCCGAATGGACGGATTTGGTAAATAAAGAATACGGCCTGACCGACGAAGTGACTGTCGCTCTGGTCGGCAAGTACACCGAGCTGAAAGACGCCTATCTCTCCATCGTGGAATCGTTTAATCATGCCGGCATCTACAACAACGTCAATGTCAAAATTCGCTGGATTGAGGCAATTGACCTGGAGAACACCAACAATATTGCCCCGTTCTTCTCAGGCGTCAGCGGCATCCTCGTTCCCGGCGGATTCGGTGAGCGCGGGATTGAAGGCAAAATCAACGCCGTGCGCTATGCGCGTGAAAACAAAATTCCTTACTTCGGCATCTGTCTTGGTATGCACATGGCCGTCATCGAATTTGCGAGAAACGTGGCGGGCATGACCGGCGCACACTCCACCGAACAGGACCCGAAAACGCCTTATCCTGTCATCGACTTTCTGCCCGAACAGCGCAACATCGCCAACATGGGCGGCACCATGCGGCTGGGCGCGTATACCTGCCACCTGCTGCCGGGCACCAAAACCGCGGCGGCCTATGGTCAGGAAGTCATCTCGGAGCGCCACCGTCACCGCTATGAATTTAATAATGAATATTTGGATATTTATAAGAAAAATGGTATGATAGTCGCAGGAGAATATCCGGAAAAAGACCTGGTGGAGATTATCGAACTTAAGGATCATCCCTGGTTTGTGGGCGTACAGTTCCATCCGGAATTCAAATCCCGTCCGCTCCGTCCGCATCCCCTGTTTAGAGAATTCATCCATGCGGCAAAGGACTATCAAAATAAAAAATAAGGAGAAAAGAAATGGATAAAAAATTAGTTGATGAAATTAACCTGCAAATAAAATACGAATTCTTCTCATCCCACCTGTATCTGGCCATGGCGGCTTTTGCCAACAGCCGGAATTTTGACGGTTTTGAAAACTGGTTTAAGGTACAGCGCGACGAGGAAGTGTTCCACGCCATGAAGTTCTACACCTACCTTTTGGACCGCGGCGAGGAAGTGATTATCACCGGATTTGACAACCCGAAAACGGATTATAAGAGCCTGACCGAAGCGCTGGAATATGCGCTGAATCACGAAGGCTTTGTCACCAGCCGAATCAACCTGCTGATGGACGTGGCGACCGAAGTGAAGGACTATGCGGCCATCCAGTTCCTGCAATGGTTTATCAATGAACAGGTGGAGGAAGAGGACAACTTCAGAAATCTGATCGGTAAAGTGAAGATGGTCGGTGAAACCGGCGAAGGTATCTTCCATATCGATCTGGAAGCGGCAAAACGCATATTTACGCCGCCAGCCGCCGTATAAAAATCCAGATACTGGCGAAAAACTTGCTTAAAAACTGATTTGCTGTTATAATCGGCTTTGCCATTTATAGCAGCAAATTTTAAGGTTGAGAAGATATGAATGAAAAACTGATTATCCGTGGCGGAAAGCCCTTACACGGGGAAGTCAAAGTCGGCGGCGCGAAGAACGCGGCGGTGGCTGTACTTCCGGCCTGCATTCTGTCTGACGGCGTGTGCGTCATCGACAATCTGCCGGATATTAACGACGTGTCGGTTTTAAAGCGGACTTTGGAAAATCTGGGCGCGAAGATTGAACAGCCCAACAAACACTCCTTGAAAATTGACTGCACCACCATTGACACCGCCACCGCGGATTTCGATATTGTCCGCCATGTGCGCGCGTCCTACTATCTTTTGGGCGCACTGATGAGCCGCTTTGACGTGGTCAAGGTCATGCTTCCCGGCGGATGCGCCATCGGTGAGCGGCCGATTGACCAACATATCAAGGGTTTCACGGCCATGGGCGCCACGGTCATCACCGAATACGGTATGCTGAAAGCCACTGTGCCTGAGGGCTGCCTTCACGGTGCGGATATCTACCTCGACTGCGTCAGTGTCGGTGCCACCATCAACATCATGCTGGCGGCGGTGAAAGCCAACGGCGTGACCACGCTGGTCAACGCGGCCAAGGAACCGCATGTGGTGGATGTGGCCAACATGCTGCGTATGATGGGCGCCAAAATCAGCGGCGCAGGCACGGATATCATCCGTATCCGCGGCGTTGAAAAGCTTTCCGGCATCAACTATTCCATCATCCCTGACCAGATCGAAACCGGCACCCTCATGGTGGCCGCGGCCGGTACCAAGGGTGATGTGACCATCACGAACGTGATCCCCACTCATATGGAGGCCTTAAGCGCCAAGCTGATGGAGATGGGTATTCATATTGAAGAAGGCGAAAGCACCATCCGCGTTTGGGCGGACGGGCACTACAAAGCGGCGCATATTAAAACCATGCCCTATCCTGGTTTCCCCACCGACCTGCAGCAGCCGGTCACGGTTTTGCTCTCGGTGGCCGACGGAACCAGCCTGATTGAAGAAAACATGTTTGAATCGCGCTTTAAGCACATCAACGAAATCCGCCGGATGGGCGCCAACGTCACCATCAACGGCCGGGTGGCTGTGGTGGAGGGCGTGGAGAAACTGACCGGTGCGCCGGTGCGCGCCACCGACCTTCGCGCGGGCGCGGCGCTGGTCATCGCGGGTCTAATGGCCGATGGGATTACCGAGATTGACAACGTCAAGTACATTGACCGCGGCTACGACCATATTGAAGAAAAGTTCATCAGCCTGGGGGCGGATATCACGCGAAAAGAGTTCCCCATGACTGACGACGAAAACGACTTTGACACTTTTGCATAAAAAATAACAGGCGATGAGCCTGTTTTTTTGTTTTCTCCTCTGCTTCGGTCTTTCCAGCATTACCTCACACTTCAACACCCTTATTAAGAGGACAGTCTTTTCATCGCTGCATGGTCCCCCTTTTCAAGCGGGATTTCTGGGGTTCGGGGGGGTCTCATCCCTCCACCACTTCGCGGGCCTTCTCCTTGCTCCGGGAAGTCTCATCCCTCCACCACTTCGTGGTCCCCCTCCTTGCTCCGGGGGGTCTC
>CALMFG010000018.1 GCA_937863465.1 uncultured Clostridia bacterium | reverse complement strand
CCAACCCGACAGCGCACGACATGCCATGTTCCTGTTGCGTATAACGCGCGAATTAAGTCCAGTTTTAACTAGCTCTACTCCTTGAAGCGGATAAGCGCCGAGTTCCTGTAATACAATTTCGAGGCACCTGTGCTCTTGTCTCAACTTGTCCGAGAACAGATAATCACCCATCCCTTCGGCCATATCATCTAATGGCAGAATGGATTCACAAAGGCTGATAATTGACGCCGCAATGTCTGAATTTCTAAATAGCTGTGGTATATATGCATAATACTCCAGCGGTTCTTTCTTGACCACGTCAACAAGTTAAGGCGAAATATCAATACCCAAGCGAGAAGCTGCACTACAAGCATAGAAAAACTCGATTTTATCCTGGCGCCTTTTTATTGCGGCAGTGATTTTCTCTTCCCAGTTTGTTCCAGATATGATTTCATCACATAGTACCCGTAACTCGTCTTCGTAACCAATCTCGGCATTCTTTGCCCAATCGCGCAAGTTTAGAATATGCCACAGGTGTTCAATGCTTCTGGCTTGCCGTTTGGCATGGCATAAGAACTGCTTCAACGCCTCTTGTGCATGCTCATATTCGCTTATCCCCATGCAGGGTTCTTCGTTGATCAACGCATCAATAATAATAGCCACGCCATCGAACAATTCGTTATCCATGGAATCTTTTCGTAGAGCAGAAATGAGATTGCCATTAACAGCGCAAACCAAGCCAAGATAGGCGTTCATGACGCCGTTTTCGCACCCGCTACATAATAGCCATGTACGTATCGCTTCTGTTTCGGGTTTTAGGTGTTCGACTGCGTGAATTTTGCCCCAACCCATAACACCTTTCGCCATTTGGAAGATTATTTCATTGCCCTTTGACCAATTAGAAGCTGTAACCACAGAATATAATGTAAAATCCTCGTACAACGCTAATGTAGTAATGGCCTCTACCGCACTGTTTGAATGACTTAAATCAAATATCCCAAGTAAAGCGATGCCGAGCTTGACAAGTTCCAGATTGTCACTTGTTGTGATTAGCTGAATACATAAATCGACCATTTTGTTTGGTCTGATATCTCTATAGGCGTTGCGGAACTGATTCAAAATTTTGTCAACAATTGAAATTGTTCTGATCTCGTCAAATGTCGCTTCTATCTTTGCGATGTGGCGTTCATCGGCCGTTCGAAAGTATTTTTTCAGTAGCCGCACAATCTTCCTAACCAGTTTTCTCTGATTGCCCACCCCTGCGTGAAATACGCCTACGCCGTCCATCGCACCAGGCATAAAGCCAATTTGGTTTGGCGCAGTTATCTTTTCTAACGTAAACGCGTGCGGTAGCTTGCCATCTGCACCGATATTGTCTTTTATTCTCTCGTACGAGCTGGCTTTTTTCATTCCATCTACTCCCACTCAATCGTCGCCGGAGGCTTGGATGTGATGTCGTACACGATGCGGTTGATGTGCCCCGCTTCGTTGATGATGCGGTTGGATATCTGCTCCAGCACGTCAAAAGGAATCCTCGCCCAATCGGCGGTCATGCCGTCCACACTGGTCACGGCCCGAAGCGCGATGGTGTAGTCATAGGTGCGTTCATCACCCATCACGCCCACACTGCGCATGCCGGTCAGCACCGCGAAGTACTGCCAAATCTCCTCATCCAGCTTGGCGTTGGCAATCTCGTCGCGGAAGATGTAATCCGCTTCTTTTAAAATCTCCAGCTTCTCTTTGTTGACGTCGCCGATGATGCGGATGGCGAGACCCGGCCCCGGGAAGGGCTGACGCCAGACCATATGGTGCGGGATGCCAAGCTCTTCGCCCAGCTTTCGGACTTCATCCTTAAACAGGTCGCGCAAAG
Source organism: uncultured Clostridia bacterium (assembly GCA_937863465.1). Taxonomy (GTDB): domain Bacteria; phylum Bacillota; class Clostridia; order Christensenellales; family CALMFG01; genus CALMFG01. The sequence goes on along the minus strand of CALMFG010000018.1, from coordinate 3,804 downwards.
GTTCGATGATGGCTTCAAAGTCCACGTGTTCGGGTAAGCCGCCCACGTTATGGTGGCTTTTGATGGTGGCCGCGTGGCCCGCGCCGGATTCGATGACGTCCGGATAGATGGTGCCCTGCGCCAGAAAATCCACCTTGCCGATTTTCTTGGCTTCGGTTTCAAACACGCGGATGAATTCTTCACCGATAATCTTGCGCTTGGTTTCAGGGTCGGAGACTCCGGCCAGGCGGCTTAAAAACCGCTCTTCGGCGTTCACGCGGATGAGGTTGATATCGTATTCGTTCTTAAAGACGCGCTCCACTTCTTCGGCTTCGTCTTTACGCAAGAGGCCGTGATCTACGAAGATGCAGGTCAAATTCTGACCGATGGCCTTGTTCAGCAGAACCGCCGCCACCGAGGAATCTACGCCGCCCGACAGCGCCAGCAGCACCTTCTTGCCTGCGGCTTTCTCTTTAATCGCGTCAATCGCAATCTGGCTGTAGTTCTTCATATCCCAGCCGCCCGCGGTCTCACAGACGCCGTACAGGAAGTTTTTCAAAATCACATTGCCGTGCTGGGTGTGCACCACTTCGGGGTGGAACTGCACACCGTACTGTTTTAAACCTTCGTTTTCAAACGCGGCGTAGGGGCAGGCCTTGGTGGATGCCATGGTCTTAAAATCCCCCGGCGGGGTTTCCACATAGTCGGTATGGCTCATCCAGCAGACACTCTGCGGGGGTAAGTTCCAGAACAGCTTGGATTCGTCCGAATAGACGATGGTGGTCTTGCCATATTCGCGCGTGGTCGCATGCGTCACCTTGCCGCCGTGGTGTAGGCTCAAAAGCTGAGCGCCGTAGCAGATGCCAAGGATGGGGATACCGAGCTCAAACATCGCGGGGTCGCACTTGGGCGCGTTTTCGGCGTATACCGAATTCGGGCCGCCGGTGAAGATGATGCCTTTCGGGTTGATTTCCTTAATTTTCTGAACATCCACGTTATAGGGCAGAATCTCGGCGTACACCCCGAGTTCCCTCACCCTTCTCGCTATCAGCTGATTATATTGACCGCCAAAGTCGATTACGAGCACAATTTCCTGCATGCTTCCCTCCGTCTGTTTTTCGCTTTAAAATCACTTAAACCCCTACCCGATTGGATAGAGGTTCTGGCTTTTTTCTATTTTGTATAGTTGGGCGCTTCCTTGGTGATATAGATGTCGTGCGGGTGACTTTCGGTCAGGCCTGCGTTGGTGATGCGGACAAACTTGGCCTTGGTCTGCAGGTCGGCGATATTCTCGGCGCCGACGTAGCCTAGGCCCGCTCTTAAGCCGCCCACCATCTGAAAGATGGTATCGGCTAAAGGTCCTTTATACGGCACACGGCCTTCCACGCCTTCGGGAACCAGCTTTCGGTTGTCTTCCTGGAAGTAACGGTCGCTGGAGCCTTTCTGCATGGCCGCCACGCTGCCCATGCCGCGGTACACCTTGAAGCTTCGGCCCTGATAGATTTCCATCTCGCCCGGGCTCTCGGTGACGCCCGCAAACAGCGAGCCGATCATCACAGCCGCACTGCCCGCCGCCAGCGCCTTGGTCACATCGCCCGAGTATTTAATGCCCCCGTCCGCGATGATAGTCTTGCCGTACTTGGCGGCTTCTTCGGCGCATTCCACCACGGCGGTGAACTGCGGCACGCCGATGCCCGCGATGACGCGCGTCGTGCAGATGGAGCCGGGGCCCATGCCCACCTTGACGCAGTCCGCGCCGGCCTTGATGAGGTCACGTGTGCCCTCGGCCGTGGCCACATTACCCGCGATGACGTCCACGTCGGGGTAAGCGTTTTTAATTTTGCCGACGATAACGCTGATGTTGTCCTGATGTCCGTGCGCCGAGTCAATGGAGATGACGTCTACGCCGGCGTCCACCAGCGCTTTGACGCGGTCCATGGTGTCAGCAGACTGCCCCACCGCCGCGCCGACCAGCAGGCGTCCCCGGCTGTCCTTGGCTGAATTCGGATACTGGATGGATTTTTCGATATCCTTGATGGTGATTAATCCCATCAGGTTGTAATCATCATCGACCAGCGGCAGTTTTTCAATTTTATGTTTGGCCAGAATCTTCTGCGCCTCGGCCAGCGTTGTGCCGATGGGCGCGGTGACCAGATTCTCGGAGGTCATCGATTCTTTAATCTTCTTGGTAAAGTCGGTTTCAAACCGTAAATCGCGGTTGGTCAGGATGCCCACCAGCTTGCCGTTCACGGTAATCGGCACGCCGGAGATTTTGTACTTGCCCATCAGCGCGTCCGCGTCGCCCACCGTGTCATCGGGAGATAAGAAAAATGGGTCTGTAATCACCCCATGTTCACTCCGCTTCACGCGGTCCACGCTGACCGCCTGTTCGTCAATTGTCATATTTTTATGGATAATGCCGATGCCGCCTTCTCGGGCAATCGCGATGGCGAGTTTGTTCTCGGTCACCGTATCCATGGCCGCAGACATGAACGGAATGTTCAGCTTCACGTTCGGCGTCAGCTGGGTCGTGATATCCACTGTGGCAGGCAGAACCGATGATTTGCCCGGAATCAGCAGTACATCGTCAAACGTCAGCCCTTCTTTAATATCAATCATGGTTTTTTATTCCCCTTAATCATCCTTTATTTGTTAAACAATATACCATATTTTGCGGTTAAATGACAGTGCCGGGCACTATATCGCAAAATGTTTTCTATAATTTATAGCATTTTTCAGTTCAGCGCAATATCTTTCAGCAAATTCTCGACCTTTTTTTTCGCCGCGCGTTTGGCACGCGCGTATTCCTCGGCAAATTCGCCGCCCTCCATGCGCGCATAGATGCTTTGCGCCAGCTTCAGCGTGGCCATGTCTTTCACCAGTTTGTTCATATAAAAGTCGGTGACGCCGTGCTGGGAAAAGCCCAAGAACTGCCCCGGCCCGCGCATCTCCAAATCCTTTTCGGCAATCTTAAACCCGTCGGTTTCGCCCTTTAAAATCTCCAGCCGGTCGTTCCGATGCTCGCTGACCAAAAAGCAGAAGCTTTCCGCTTGTCCGCGTCCCACGCGCCCGCGCAGTTGGTGCAGCGTGGCCAGGCCGAACCGCTCGGCGTTTTCCACCACCATCACCGCCGCGTTGGGCACGTCCACGCCCACCTCGATGACCGTGGTAGCCGCCAGGATATCAATTCGCTTGTCGGCAAAGTCGCGCATTAACGCTTCCTTCCCGGCGGCGTTCATCCGCCCGTGCAAAACGCCCACGCGGGAAAACCCGAAATCCTCGGAAAGCTCGGCGGCCACATCCTCTACCGTGCGTATCTCGCCTTCCCCGTCAATCATAGGGCACACCACATAGGCCTGTCCGCCTTTTGCCACGATGTCCTTCACAAAGCCGTACATATCCTTCCGTTTGGCTTCACGGACGATGTGCGTCTCAACCGGTTTTCGTCCTTTGGGCATTTCGTCAATGACCGATACATCCATGCCCGAATACAGCACCAACGCCAGTGTGCGCGGGATGGGCGTGGCTGACATGACCAGCATATTGAGGTGTCCATTATAGGCCAGCTTGGCGCGCTGGGAAACGCCAAAGCGATGCTGTTCGTCGGTGACGGCTAAATTTAAGTGCTTATACTGGATGTCGCCGTAAACCAGCGCATGCGTACCGAAAATCAGGTCGGCTTCACCGCTGGCGATTTTCGCCAGCTTTTCGGCTCGCTCCTTGGGTTTGTCGCTTCCGGTGATTAGGACGCACCGGCCGCCCAGTTTTTCAAACATCTCGGAGGCTTTGGCGTAGTGCTGGCGCCCCCCCACCACGGTGGGGGCC
>CALMFG010000017.1 GCA_937863465.1 uncultured Clostridia bacterium | reverse complement strand
GGGGTCGAAGTAGACGCCGCTCGGCAGGTCGCGGTAGTAGGGAATTTCCAGAAACGCGCTTTCGTCAATATCCGGCCCGCCGCTGGTGACGATGCTGATGGGCGTCCCGATGTCGCAGTTCATGTATATCCATTTGGCGTCCCGCGTCAGCAGCCGGACGCATCCGTGTGAGGCCCGGCGGCCCAGATTGTAGAAGGATGTGCGAAGGAGCGACGTGAAATCCCGCTTGTTTTCATACAATATCGAATGGAAATGATAGTCTTCATGAATGGTCGTGCGGTAACGGGCGTACACCTGATAGTCTTCGCCGTTTTTTAAGCTGGGGTAGGATTCCAGCCACGGGTTTTTCTCCCGCACTTTAAAGTTGCCAATGACAGTCGGCGAACCCGCCAGACCTGAGGAGCACCGGAACTGCCGATAAACATTGCTGTAACGGCCTTCTTCGTCCATGGTCATGATGCTGACCACCTGCGCAGAGATATCCACGATGATCTTGTAGGGAAAAGCTTCTGCAATCTGCGCCGGTTCGTATGAGGGGATGGGCGTCGGGGTGGGGATGGGCGCCATAGTCGGTTCGGCAGTCGGCTTCGAAAGGACATAGACATAATTGCCCGATCCGTCGCTGGACTCCTGCATGGCATAGGCTATCGGGCCCAGCTTATTGACGCTGACCTCGGTGTCGGATGTATATACGGTTTTGGTGGTCTCGATGATATGCAGACCCACAAACAGCACGAGAACGATTATGGATAAAAAAAGTATGGCCTTTTTCACGTTTTCACACTCATATTAGCATAGTATTGATGTTCTTGGCATTTACTATACCATAAATTGTGTTTTTTTTCTGTAAAAATTATGTGTATTCAGAGAAATGAATCATACGCGATTTTTGAGACGGAAAATCAGATAAACAGCTGGCTGGCGGCCGAGTAAAAAGGCCGCATCAGACGACACGGCGATTTTAATATAGATGACTGAATTATGAAAAAATGTGTTTACAAGGCCGTGTGACTTTGATATGATTGGTTCAGCCTATTTATTACATTTCATAATTTGTGTTAGACGAGACGAGAGCAGAAGAGGTAGTATTTTAGGTTAATAAAACTAAAAAAGATTAGAGGAGACGAGAACATGAGCAACAAGAAAACCCCTGTACGTGTCTATTTGAATGAGAACGAACTGCCGAAACAGTGGTACAACATTCAGGCGGACATGCCGAACCCCATCAAACCCTACTTAAACCCGATGACCAAAGAGTTGGTGCAGCCGCAGGATCTGGCACCGTTATTTCCTATGGCTCTGATTGAGCAGGAGATGAGCACCGAACGGTATATCGACATCCCGGAAGAAGTGCTGGATAAGTACAAAAGCTTCCGCTATTCGCCGCTGGTTCGTGCGTATGGTCTGGAAAAAGCCATCGGCACCACCGCCCGAATCTACTACAAATACGAAGGCACCAATCCTTCGGGATCGCACAAGCTGAACACCGCGGTTCCGCAGGCCTACTATAATAAAAAAGAAGGCATTAAGCGCATCTCCACCGAGACCGGCGCGGGCCAGTGGGGCACAGCGCTTTCCATCGCGTGCGCCATGTACGGCCTGGAGTGCGTGGTCTATATGGTTCGCGTTTCCTATGACCAAAAGCCCTACCGCAAGGCCGTGATGCAGACCTACGGCGCAACCGTGTACGCATCGCCTTCCAAAGAAACCAATGTGGGACGTTCGATTCTGGAAAAAGACCCGAACTCGCTCGGCAGTCTGGGCATCGCCATTTCCGAAGCGGTGGAAGACGCTGTGATGCGCGAAGATACGCACTATGCGCTGGGCAGCGTTTTGAACCACGTTATTCTGCATCAGACCATCATCGGTCTGGAATCCTTGACCCAGTTTGAAAAAATGGGCGATTATCCGGACATGGTGATTGGCTGCAACGGCGGCGGCTCCAACTTCAGTGGCTGCGCGTTCCCGTTTATCAAGCATAAAATTTCGGGCGAAAAAGATACGCGCTTCATTGCCGTTGAACCGGCGGCCTGCCCCAAGCTGACCAAAGGCAAATTCACCTATGACTTCGGCGACACCGGCAAGATGGCGCCGATCACCCATATGTACACATTGGGCCACGACTTTATTCCGGCGGGCATCCACGCGGGCGGCCTTCGCTATCATGGCGATTCGGCGCTCCTAAGCCAGCTGTATCACGATGGATATGTAGAAGCACAGGCCGTTCACCAGACCGACGTATTTAAGGCGGCGGTCACCTTCGCCAAGGCCGAGAGCATTCTGCCGGCGCCGGAATCCGCGCACGCGATTGCGGTGGCCATCAGCGAAGCCAACAAGTGCACCGAAAAAGGCGAGGACAAGGCGATATTCTTCAACCTGTCCGGCCACGGTCACTTCGATCTGACGGCGTATGAGGCCTACAACTCGGGCAAACTTGAAGACTTTGAATATACCGACGCGATGCTGAAACAGGGTCTGGCGACGGTTCCCGAAATCTAAAACAGATTGATATTATAAAGCACAGGTTTTATAAGGCCTGTGCTTTTTTTTGCGCCCTGTGGTAAGCAATTACAGACTGAGGAAACGATTCCCGTCCGTTTTTTTGGGTTCGGAAAGCGGATTCATCCGTCGTTTTTGCTTTTGCTTTGGAGCCGTGACCGTGGGTACGCTCATCAGAAAATACCGCGCCGCGTCGTATGCGTGGTCTTCGCACGCCGTGTCCACATCCTCGGGGTTTTCACGGCTTAATACCATGGCCGGGAATGTGCGGATAAACGCTTTACAGGTGGAAAACACATAGAAGCGCGCATGGCCGTCTTCGTCAAACCGCAGGCGGTAATGAAACTGCATCTTGCCCGCGAGACGCGCGTTCTGCCCGCGCTGGAAGTAGACGCCGTGCTTTTCCAGCTGCTCGGCCACCGATGCCCCGCGCGACATGTCCCAGATGGACGGGTCAGCTGGGCCGGATACCGTGCGCCCGGCAAACAACTCGGACTCGCGCCGCTTGATGCCTTCGGCGATCTCATCCAGACTCAAGCGCAGGCCCACGTTGGCGTCCGAAGCGCCATACCATTCATGGATGAGGTAGACCGTGTCGTCAAAGTCCACCGCCCACCACAGCAGGGCGAAGGGCTTGGCGTAGCCGAAGTCGAACGAGCGATATACAGGCCAGCCGGACGGAACTTCAAACGGGGCGATGACATGGGAGTGCCTGCCATCGGCATATCCGGCGCATTCATCTCGCCATTCGGGGAAAGCCTGTCCCTCAAAGGTGTTCCAATCCCCGTCCAGCAGCGCTTTGCGCAAATTTTCGGGCTTTTTCTCCAGCTCGAAGACGTAATCCTCGCTGATGTGCGGATTGGAGAGCACGGTGGCCGGAATATACAGGCGGGTATGCCGTCTTTCCTTGCCGAGATGCGGCGAAAACTGGTTTTCGCAGATTTCGGTCAATGGGGGTCCGGCGTCGATAAAGCGTTTCTTCACCCACGCGTGCCCGATGCCGCCCGGATTGGACGTGGCGCGCACCTGTGGCGTGATACTCAAGTGCACGCTCGCGCGGAGGCGTGTTTTGAGGTAATCGTACATCTCCTTGGTGAAGTGCGTCAGTTCGTCGATATACAGATAGTTGATTTCGGCACCCTGATAGCGGAACATGTCCCGAGCCATATAGAGGTGCCGAAAGCGGATGATTGATCCGTTGACGAAAAGAATCTCGTGGTCGCCGGCGGTGTATTTTCCGGTGCCTTCCGGCAGGAGAGACAGCGCGGACGGAATCAGCACGTCCTCCAGTTCCTGATAGGTCCGCCGGAAAACATAAACTGCAACATGGCTGTGCTTCAGACATTTGATGATGCTGTCTGCGACGATGGCTTTGGTCTTGCCGCCGCCTGCCGCACCGCCGAACAGCACTTCATCGGATTCGGCTTGGTGAAATTGCCTTTGCAACGGCGTAGGAAGATATTCAATCCGAATTCTACGCATCACTGCCGTCCGCGAATTCAACTTCGAATTCCTCGTCTTCCACCGCTTCCATCACAACTTTGCCGAACTTTTCCATCGCACGCGTGCGGTCAGGGAATTTGATTTTCACCTTGCCGTCGGTTATTTCTGCCGATTCTAAGATGCTCCAGTCAATCTTGTCACCGGGTTTTGGCAGTATCTTCTGACTGCCGTCCTCAGAGATGACGATGTCTAAATAGTCTTTGGGATCATAAAACGCCATTCTCCTCAGCCGATCGATATACTCGGCCTTGTCGCTTTTGCTTACGTCTCCCGTGGGGTTGTCTGTCGATTGTCTATACATTCTAATACTCCTTCCGAAGTACAGGTAAGACCGCGCGACATATACTGCCAGATTTTCTTCAGCGCTTTTTGGCGGTAACGGCAGATGGTGGGTTCCGAGATGTGCCACTTATGGGTGATGCTGATCCAGGTGACGCCGTTGAAGTAGATATCTTTCAGCACGCCCTGCTCAATTTTGGGCAGGAGCGCTAAAGCATCCTCCAAATCTGCAATCTCCTTTTCAAGGATTTCGGCCGCGCGGTTGAGCTCAGCCGGGCTTAACCGGTTCATGCGCGTTTCGGCCGAGGCGATGACCATGCCGAAAAGCCCGGTCACCTGGGGATAGTAATCCCCCTTTCCTGCGGCTCTGTTCTGCAAAAAGCCGATTTCGCTCTTGATGCGCCGATAGTTCTTCAACAAAAATACGACGTATTCCTCACCCTGCATAAGTGCCTCCTTAAGTTCCAGCCAAAAGCCTTTGCCATCAATTCTAAGAATCGGGTTGATTCTATGGGATAGCCCGCTTTTTTACAACGGGGATTGAGTGCCGGAAACATATAGAGACTGGGTATCGTTTGGCGGCGTGAAAGTGGCGTGAAAGCGCGCGGGGCCCATGATGCCCGTAAAAATAAGCGAAAAGAAGGAGAACCCATCATGAAATTACCCAAACAGGACAGCGTGCTGATTGAGCGGGCCTATGCGCTGTTTGACGAGTTCTATACGGCATTGACGCCGTTCAGAAACAAATGTGCCGACAATGAGGAATTCTGGAAAGCCAACCACTGGCATGATGTGGCCAAGAAAGAGGCCGACGAACCGCGCCCGGTGACGCCGGTGCTGTTTTCCACGCTGGAATCACTCCTGGCCGATATCATGGATAACTATCCCGAGGCGCATATCTTTGCCGACCAGGCGGGCGACGACCGGCTGGCCAAGGCGCTGTCCAAGGCCGTTCAGAATATCTTGAAGAAACGCAACTATCGGAAGACCTACCGCGAGAAGGTGCGCGCGGCCTTAAAAAAAGGCGTGTCGGTACAGGAAGTGTTTTGGGATCCGACTCTGTCGGGGGGCCTAGGCGACATCAATGTGCGGGCCTGGGACATCAAAAACTTTCTGTTCGACCCCATTAACGAGAACATTCAGGACGGACGCGCGGCGTTCAAGTTCGGGTTCTTTCATGAGGACTGGTTTAGGAAGCATTACCCCGCGGCGCTCAACCGCATGAAAGCAGACGGCTACGTGAATTCCTATTTCTCCGAAATGCAGAATTCCGATGAGGACACGCACATGGTGATGGAATACTGGTACAAAACCACGGACGTCGAAGGCCGCGACCGCGTGCACATGGCCAAGCTGGCGGGCGGCATCCTTTTGGAGAAATCCGAGCAGGACCGACCCGAAGGCATGTATATGCACGGGCAGTATCCATTTATCGTCGAACCCCTGTACCGGCTGGAGGGTCTGCCCATCGGCCTTGGCATCATTGATGTTTTAAAGAACTTACAGCAGTACGCCGACAAACTGGATCAGATTATCCTGAAAAATACGCTGATGAGCGGCAAGCTGAAGATGCTGGTCAACAAAAACGCCGATGTGGACGAAGACGCCATGCTGGACTGGTCCAAAGAGGTGGTCACGGCTTCGCGTATCGATGACGGCGCCGTACGCTGGTTCCAGGCCGCGCCACTGAACCCATACGTCATGGCGCACATGAACAGCAAGCTGGCGGCGATAAAAGAGGAATCGGGACAGAACCAGTTTGTCCGAGGGGATGCCGCCAAGGGCGTCACGGCGGCTTCGGCCATCCTGGCTTTGCAGAGCGCGGGCTCCAAGCGGTCGCGCATGATTATCGACCAGATGTATGACGGGTTCTCCGAACTGGTTACCATGATGGTGTCGCTGATCGCCGAAAACTACAACGAAGCGCGGATGCTCCGGCTGGAGGATGGCGGGAACGTCTGGAATATGCCCTTTTCGGGCGATATGCTGATGCACGCCTATGACGAGAAGGATATGCCGATACTGAAAGACGGCAAAAAAGTGCCGCGGTATTTTGAGTACGATGTGACGATCGCGGTGGAAAAGCAGACGCCGTACCAGACGCTGTACCTAAACGAACTGGCGCTGACCTTGCTGAAGTCCGGGATGATCGACCATTCCGAGGCTTTGGCCATGATGAACTTCGACGGCAAGGAAAAGATATCCGCCATGGTATCCAGTCGAAAGGCACAGCAAGGCGAAAAATTGGTGCAGGAAAAGAAAAAGGTAATCCAATAAAGGCAAAAAGCGGGGCCGTCAAGGCGCCGCTTTTTTTGTGGAATCCTCTTTAGTTGGGGCGGCAAAACGGTTATAATAACGGTGAAACGGTTATAATATTAGGAAGAGAAGAGAAAAGAGTTTTTTAAAGGGGAAAAACGATATGCAGATGACCGACATTATCATGAAAAAACGGGACGGCGAAACGCTGTCCCGCGATGAGATACAATATTTTGTGGACGGGTATTCCAAAGGGGAAATACCCGATTATCAGGCGGCGGCTTTTTTGATGGCCTGCTACTTTCAGGAGCTTTCGGACGCCGAAACCAAGGAGCTGACCGAGGCGATGACGCATTCGGGCGACGTGGTGGATTTAAGCCGGATTGCGGGCATCAAGGCCGATAAGCACTCGACGGGCGGCGTCGCCGACACCACCACGCTGGTTTTGGCGCCTTTGGTGGCGGCCTGCGGATTGAAGCTGGCCAAGATGAGCGGACGGGGACTGGGGCACACGGGCGGCACGCTGGATAAGCTGGAATCCATCCCCGGCGTTTCCACCAGCCTGACCATGGAAGCGTTTATCGATCAGGTCAACGCCATCGGCGTGGCCGTGATGGGCCAGACGATGAGCCTATGCCCCGCGGACAA
>CALMFG010000016.1 GCA_937863465.1 uncultured Clostridia bacterium | reverse complement strand
ATGTAGTTCTTGGTGCGTTCATCGGTTGGGTTTTCAAAGAATGTTTTCGCATCGCACGCCTCAACCACCTCGCCGAAGTACATGAAGATGACGTCGTCCGACAGCCGTTTGGCCTGACGCATAACATGGCTGACCAGCACGATGGTGTAGTGCTCTTTCAGCGAAACCAGCAGGGATTCAATCTTCTCAGAAGAGATGGGGTCCAGCGCCGAAGTGACTTCGTCGCACAGGATAACCTCGGGCTCCACAGCCAGTGCCCGCGCGATGCACAGCCGCTGCTGCTGACCGATGGACAGCGCGATAGCCGGAGCTTTTAAGCGGTCTTTCACTTCGGGCCACAGGTGCGTGCGAACCAAACAGCTTTCCACGATATCGTCCAGCTCGGCCTTTTTCTTTTTGCCGTGCAGTTTGGGACCGATGGCGATGTTGTCATAGATGCTGGCCGGGATGGGGTAGGGGCGTTGCGCGATGAGCCCGACTTTTTTCCGAAGCTCATCCACCGGCTTGGTTGAAGCATAGATGTCTTCGCCGCCAATCTCAATTTTGCCATCGATATGGATGCTGTCGTTGATGTCGTGCAGACGGTTGATGGATTTTAAAAGGGTGGTCTTGCCACAGCCGGAAGGCCCGATGATGGACGTCAGTCTGTTTTTGTAAATGTCAAGATTGATGTTCTTTAGGGCCGGAACATCGGTTCGGTCGGTGTAGGATATATTCAAATTGCGGATTTTAATCTCCACGCTGTTTGTGTTCATAGATTCTTTCCTCCGTTGGTGAAGCGTCTAAAGCGTTTGGCACTGGCCCTTGAACAGATGTTGAGCAGGAGTATGATGGCAATCAGCATGAAGGATGCCGCATATGCGTGGTCCCGTACGGACGGATAGTAGGAACTGGCCTGCATAAAGATAAGCAAAGGCAGAGATGATGCGGATTTTAAAAGCCCGGTGGGCAGAGCGTTGGAAGCGCCGGCCGTGAAAACCACCGAAGCGGCGTCGCCGATGGCGCGTCCCATACCCAAAAGCACGCCGGCTGTGATGCCGGGGAGCGCATATTTGGCGATGACGTGCGAGGTCTCCAGCCGTGTGGCGCCCAGCGAATACATGGACTCGCGGATGCCGTTTGGAACGGCCGACAGAGCCTCGTCCATATACCGCACGATGATGGGCAGCTGCAACAGCGCCAGCGTGATGATGGCGGCCAAAAGACACCCGCGTCCGCCGATGCGGATGAGGACATTCAGGACGAAGATGCCGAAGATGATGGACGGCACGCCCCACAGCACGTCAAACAGCACACGAATTCGGTCGGACCATTTCTGCCGGATATAATCCACCTGTAAAAACCGCGCGATGAGATAGGCCAGGAAAGTCGCGATGATGGTGGACGGAATGACCATGTAGATGCTGCCCAGTATGGCGTGCAGCAGGCCGCCTTCTCCGCCCAAGAGATATTTCGGGCCGGGGGCCGTGACGATCAGCTTGGGGTCTTTTAAGATGACGTAGCCGCCTTTGACAATGCAGATGCCCAAAATCAACAGCAGCGACGCCGCAATAATCAGGACCGACACGATCATCAATACTTTAAAAAGCGATTCTTTCGCATACTTATTCAAAACGCCACCTCTTCTTTAAGTAATTTTTGATGTATCCGGTCAGGATATTGAATATGATGATGATGATAAACAGTACCAGGGATATGAAGAGTAATGCGGATTGCTGTAAGGGAACAGACATCATCTCACCGAAACTGCCGACGATTAAGCTGGGCAAGGTCTGCCCGGGGGACAGCAAAGACAGGGTGATGACGTTTTTGCTCCCGATGACCATGGCGACGGCCATGGTTTCGCCCAGCGCCCGGCCAAAGCCCAGGATAACGCCCGAGATGATGCCGGGGCCCGCGGCGCGCATCAGGACAATCTCGATGAGCTGCCACTTGGTGGCGCCCAGCGAAAGGAACTGCTCGCGAAGGCCCAAAGGCAGTGCGGTCATGGCCTCCACCGTAATTGAGATGATGATGGGGAAGACCATGATGGCAAGAACGATGGATGCGGTTAAGATGCACATGCCGGTGGTCTTAACGCCAAAAAGCGGCCCCACGAAATCGCGGACCACTGGAACGATGACCAAAAGCGCACAAAGCCCGTATACCACGGACGGGGTTCCCGCCAGCACATCCACAAACGACTGAACCATCGTCTTGATCTTGGGCGGGGCGTATTCACTGATATAGATGGCGCTAAGCAGCGAAACCGGAATGGCGATGAGCATGGAAACGGCTGTAACTACAAAGGTTCCGATGACGGCGGGCAGAAATCCGTACTGACCCCGTTCAGGGTCCCAGGTGGAGGAAAGGAACAAGTCCCCCACCCGGGTTTCCGAAAGGACCAGCTGCGACCGCTGCGCCAGCAGCAGAACCATCAGGACAAACAGCAGTGCCGTAGCACCGGTGACCGCCACCATAATCCATTTGACGGTCTTGTCCATCGGGTGTCGAAAGCTAGGTATTTTCATGTTAAGGTATCCTTCTGTTTTTTTTATCTGGTACCGCTGGTCAGTACGTTCAATTCTCTGGTCTGTTCGTCAGGCAGAAGCTCTACATATCCGTTATCGGTCAGGAAAGCCTGTCCATCGTTCAAAATCCAGTCAACGAATTCCAGTGTTGCGCCTTCGAAAGCACCGTTGACGACCAGATATTCTTCACGGGTCGGCGGGGCCGGATAGACGCCGTTGGCCACGTTCTCCAGGAAGACGGATTTGCTGTCATAGAAGCTTTCATCTGCTGTCAGCTGTCCGTCGCCGTTAAGGTCAATCGGAACCGGACGCAGGCCGGTTACATAACTGCCGGTCGTGACATCGTAGGCGTAGTTCATGTTGGTGAAGCTGATGGCATTCGGATCGCTCATGACGCTGCTGGCAATTGCCTGGTCGCCGCTGACGTTGGCGTCGGAAGCGTTCTGCAGGTCGGCTTCGGTGTAGTCGCCCAAGTAGGTGGCCCAAACAGCGGCTGCGCCCGAGGAATCGGAACGTCCGTATACGACGATTTCGTCATTGTCCAGCTCTTTGCCGAAGATTTGACCCCATTCGCTTACTTCGCCCATGAAAATCTGTCTTAAGTTTTCCTGAGTCAGACCTTTGGCCAGAATATCCTCATAGACCGGGTTGGCTTCGTTGACGATACCAAGCACGGTGTCTTTGGTAACGGCGACATAGAATGCGCCCTGATCGGTTTCTTCCTGTTTAATCGGACGGGATACCATGCCGATATCCACCTGATCGCTTAAAACGTCGGACATGCCTTTGCCGGCACCGCCGCCAGCGACTTCAAAAGTCACATTATTGTGAAGCTTCGAATATTCGTCAGCCCATACCAGCATCATGGGATACAGCGCCCAGGCGCCAGAGACGCGAATGGTCACTGCGGGTTCCGCTTCTGCGGTTTCGGTTGTGGTGTCTGCCGTCACTTCGGGGACCTGCGAATCGGTAGTTTGTGTGTCTGTGGTCTGGGCACCGGCGCAGCCTGTCAGCAGGAGCGCGGCAACCAGCAATACTGCAAGAACTCTCTTCATAATGGTGATACTCCTTTAATTTCTATAAAGTCTACCAAGATAGTATATTATAAGGTTCTCAAAGTCAAGTGATATTTTTCATTCTGACGAAAAAAATAGGGTTTTTCATTAAAAAAAGCGGGATGCAGACCGCATCCCGCGTGGTGTGCGTTTAAAACGCACGGCGTTTTATCGTTTATTCAAACAGTCCCTGCAGGCGGTCCCAGATGTTATCTGTGCTTTCGGTATCGGCAGAACGATCATTCGTTGTCTTGCCCGGTGCGCTGACGCTGTCGGTTTTCATCACGAACTGCACCAGATTCACCTGACTGTTTCGGCTGTCGGTAAACGAGACCGGCACAAAATCGTCGCCGCTGAAAACGGCGGTCATTTCGTCGATTTTGTCTTGGAACTCCTGCGGCATATCTTTAGTCTTGTCGTGCAGTGTTTCGGTGCCGTCTTCCAGCGTACCGAGCCCGCTGGTGAGACTGCTGACACCTGTCATGGCTTTGGCAAGGCCGCTGTTAAAGGTGGGGTACTGGGCCGCAATCGTGCTGACGCCGTTCACATAATCGATAAGACCGCTGTTGAAGGACGCGTAGTTGGTGGACAGGGTGGTGATGCTGGTGGTCAGCGCCGACAGTTGGGCAACAAACGCATTGGTGTCCAGCGCCGACTGCAATCCGGAGGCGGTGGCGCTTAAGTTGGCGGCCACGGTATCGACCGAACCGGCCAGCGTGGGGAGCGAAGAAGCAACCGAATCGAAAGCGGGTTTCACGCTGGCGTATGTGCCGACCACGGTCTTGGCCGCGGCGTAGTTGGCGACCAGAATATCCAGCGAACCATGCAGACTGGCATCGGTGCCGGCATACAGCGCGTCAATATCGGCCTGCGAAAGCGAACTGGCAGGAATCGCACCAATCGCGGTATCCAACGCCGAATAGGCGGACGAAAAAGCTGAATCTAAATTGTCCAGCGCATCCGAAATATCCGAGAGCGCGTCGGCCATCTGGTTCAGCGCGGTCGGCAGGCTGGAAAGACTGCTTAAATCCACGCTGCCCGAGCCGCCTGAAAGACCGGCGGAAATCTGCTGGAGCGCTGAGTTGATGCTGGCCGAACCGCTCTTAATCTGCGCCGAACCCTGATTGAGCGTCAGCAGTCCGGTTTTGATATCGGCCGAGCCGTCTTTTAAATCCTTGGCGCCGCTGTTTAGGGTGATGGCGCCGTCGGTCAGGTCCGAAACGCCGCTGTTCAGTTCAGCGATGGCGTCGGAAAGCGACTGCATGTCGTCCACCCATCCTTCGGTGTCAAACGAATCGAATTTCAAGGAAAGCGGCATGCCGGTAATCTGGATGCCGTCCGAGTAGAAGTCCTTCACATCACCAGATAGGGTGAAGTCCCCATCGGTGCCCGGCATCACGGTGAAGTTGACCGACATGTTCTGCCCGGCCACAGCGATGGTGGCGCCTTCGGCTGTCACGTTGCTCACGGCTTCGCTGGGTAGAGAGACCGCAATCTGGAGCATATAGTTGTCGTAGAAGGTGGAATCGACGGCAGGATTTTGGCTGGTGACGATGTGCATTTCAAGCGCGCCGGTTGCGCCCGAAAGCGCGGAAGCATCTACCGGGGCGCCGTCCAGCGTATAGTTGAAGTAGAACTTCCAGGGCAGTTCGGTGCCTCTCGCGTTGCCCTGATAGTAGAAGTTGCCGGTGTCGGCGTGGAACCCGACCGCTCCGCTCTCGCTGGTCAGCGTGTCGGTGGTGGAAAGATTGACCACCGAGGCGTAATCGCCGTAATCGGTGATGTCGGCCGGTGCAGTCAGTTCAAACTGGTTGACCACATAGACGGCGCTGACAGATCCGGCCGCATCCAGCAGGCTGTAGACCACCTCATCCTTTTTGTAAGAAGAAGCTGTCCCGTCTGCGGCCATGACGCCGATGGGGACCGTAAGCGCGGTGAGCACCGCCAAACAAAGGGCGGTCGATTTTTTAAAGCGTTGATTAAACATTTATTTCACTCCTTACGAAGAGATATTTTCCGAAAAGAAATCCGGCTTCATCGTGGTGCGGCGAATGGCGCCGTCCAGCAGATACAGCATGCCGGGCAAAAAGCCGAGCACCATCAGCACGGATAGCAGTGCGCCGCGGCCGACCAGCAGACCCAGTTCATAGATGATGGGGCTGGATGACGTGAGGTACAGCGCAAAACCGGCCATGGACAGGATGGAGCCCGAGATGAGAATGGGTTTGAATGATGCGGTAATCCCTTCCCGTATGGCAGCTTTCTTGGGCAGTCGTTTTCGGCTGTTCATATAGTTGTTGGTCATCAGGATGGCGTAATCCACCGTGGCGCCCAGTTGGACGGCACTGATGATGAGATAGCCGACAAAGCTGATTTCAATGCCCGAGAAATAGGGAATGGCCAGATTGACCCAGATGCCGACCTCGATGGTGAGCAGCAGAATGGGCGGGAGCGTGATGGATCGAAAAGTGACCAGCAGCACGCAGAAGATGGCGAAGATGGCGATAAAATTGACCACCTGTGTATCACGTGTGACGACGTTGCGCATATCATAGGCGTTGGCGCTCTGGCCGGTCATATAGACCGCGTCGCCGTAATAGCTTTGGGCGACGTTTTCAATGTCTTCAACCGTGGCAAAAGCGACATCCCCCTCCGATGGGGTATCCGTATAGATGATGTAGCGCGCGTAGTTTTCCGAGTAGAAGTTTTTGGTGATGTCCTCGCTTAAGATGCCGGAGGGGATATTGGCGCCGACTGCGGTGGCGTACCCGGTAATTGACGTGACGTGATCGACGGACTCAAGATCGTCGCACATTTCGGCTTCTTTGGCCACATCGCCGCTGGGGACCAAAAGCGCGATGATCGTTGATTTTCCGAAAGCATCTTTAATTACCTCCGCATCATGGCCGACGCGCGTGGAAGCGCCCTGCGAGTCGCTGCCGTACAGGAATTCGGTATGCCGCTGACCCAGGAAAGCCGGCACCGCGACCAGCGCCACGATGACGATGGCCGGAACGGCGATTTTCAAGATGACTTGATAAGCGTTTTTAAAATCGGGCAGGAGAACGCGATGCTGGGTTTTGTCGATCCAACGGTACAGCGAAAGCGTCAGCGCGGGTAAAAAGACGATGACCGAGATGAAGCTTAACACGATACCCTTGGCGAGGTTCAGGCCCAAATCGGACCCGATGCCGAAATCCATAAAGACCAGCGCAAGAAAGCCGAACAGCGTGGTGGCGGCGCTGGCTCCCACGGTGGGCAGAGAATCGACAACCGCCTTTTCCATGGCTGCCTCGATGTTGGTTTCAGTTTTCCGATTCTCCGTAAAGCTGTGCAGCAGAAAGATGGCGTAGTCCAGAGAACAGGCCAGCTGCAGAATCGGCGTGACCGTCTTGGTGACAAAGGAAATTTGGGGCAGGAAGCCGTTGATGCCCATGTTGATGATGACCGAAATGCCGATGGCCGCGAGAAACAAAATGGGCTCCAGCCACGATGTGGTGGCCAGTATCAGAATGACGATAATGATCGGTATCAGAATCAGCATGGCTTTGGTGGATTCGGAACCGGCCATGTTCTGAAGCGTGACCAGCGCGGGCGAACTGCCGGCCAGCGCGTTGTCTTCGCCGATCAGCGCCAAAATATCGGTACAAGCCGCCTCGGCCTGGTTGGAATCCAGCGTCACGGTAAACAGCGCGTTGCCGTCTTGATAGTAGTTCTCAATTTCCGACTGGGACTGCATTTCCAGCGGCTCTTTGATATCGATGACATCGTCCAGCCAAAGCACCTCGGTGACGCCTGGAATCTCCTGAAGCGCCTCTTTATACTGCATCGCTTCGGTCAGCGAAACGTTTTGTACCATGACGCTGGCGTTGGGAATAGCATTATCAAATTCGGTCTCCATCAGCGATATTGCTTTGGTGGAAGGCGCGCTGTCGGGCAGGTAATCGACGATGTTATAGTTAACCGTGATAAAGTTCTGTGTCACCAGACTGGCGGCCACCAGACAGGCAAAAATGATGAGAATGATTTTCTTGTGATGGACAATGGCGTGCGCAAAGCGGTTCATGAAGTGCCCCCAAACTAAACAACAGAATGTTGATATATACTATATTTTGAATTATAATATACACAGTGTTGGGCTACAATGAACAGAAAAATCTAAACTGTTCGCAATCCGACACAATTTAAAAATTGTGTTGGATATTAATAGAAAGTTCACAAAAGAGGTGTGAGATGGAAAAATCGAAACTCGATCGACGGATTCGATATACAAAAAAGCTGCTGGAAGATGCGCTGGTTTCGCTGATGATGAATCAGCATATATCGGGTATTTCGGTGAAAGCCCTGTGTGAAAAAGCGGACATCAACCGCAGTACCTTTTATACCTATTATAAGAGCCCATATGACCTGCTCTGCCAGATTGAAAAAGAAGTGACCGAGAAGGTTAAGAAGTATTTAGAACAGCAGGATTTCTCCCCGAACAAACCGCTCCCCGAACAGGTTTTCACAAGCATCCTGATGTACGCCAAGGAGAACCGCGATCTGTTTATGGTGCTTTTAGGCGAGAACAGCGACTATTTGTTCAATCAGGATATCTTGAGCTTGTCTCAGGTTATTGCCCAGCAATATCATCTGCCTTTGGATAATAACATCAAAGGGTACCTTGAAGCGTTTGGCACGGCAGGCTGTGTCAGCGTTTTTCATAATTGGCTGAAGGCAGGAACGCTGGAGCCGCCGGAAGAGATATCCACTCTGGTCGCGCAACTGCTGCAAAACGGTATCTCCAGCTTAAAGGATATGCTGAAGAAGTACGTAAAATAGAAAACAAAAAGGCGGGCGCAAATCTTTCTGGCCCACCTGTTTATTTTTAGAGTTTCCGCCTTACGGCTGACGCTTCTTGGCGCGGCGAATCAGATAAACCGCCGCTCCGGCAATCACTACGACGGCCGCCGCGGCAATCAGAATAACCGTCAGCGGGGAAGCGGAAGTATTGGTCTCTTCGGGCGCGATGGTCGGGAATGCGCCGGACGGCATATCGCCCCAACCGCCGTTCGGACCCATATCCGCCGTTTCGGTGGGGGTGTTTTCGGGTTCGGGGGATGCGGATGGCGTCGGCGTGGGCGCCGCTGTCGGGTCGTTTACGATAATCGCTTCTTTGCCTTCACGGGTCAGAACGATATATTCGCTGACACGCTCCCCGTTTTTGTCCGAAACATAGATGACGATATTGTTGGCTTTTTTCATCGAATCGCACTCATCATCGGTATTATATAAGGTCCAGTCATAGTGGTAGACCGAGTCGTATTGAACCACCTTGCTGGTGAGGTCGTTACCGAACCGAATGAGCGTTCGAAAGCTGATAATCGGCAGATAGTCGTCCTGAATTTCGAGCTTGATATGGATGTGCCCGATTTTCTGATTATCATAGATCATGTCCTGCGCATCCGCGCCGAAAAGAACCGCGCTTTCGCCGCCGGATGCGAGATCGTTTTCATTAAAAACGAATTCTTTGTCATAAATCCGCGTATCGTCGATATTATAGATTTGAATTTTGATGCTCTTTATCTTTTCGGAAAAATCCGCGGCATCTGCCGAAACCGGAACGACCGCCAAAAACCAAAGCAGTCCGAACCCGATCAGCGCCGCTGTAATCCGTTTGATGTTTCTCATCTGTTTCATATTCCACCTCTGTCCATGTTTGTTGTTGGCTGTGCAAAAGCGCATCACAGCTAAAAATCTCCAAAAAATCACTTTCTAGAATTCTGCCGGCTGCGCGGGGTATAACCTATTCAGCTATGTTACGGAATGTCTGCTTCCGCTTTTTGCCCAAGAGAATGGCCCGCTGGCTTGCGGGTCGGCCCGAGTGAAGATTTCTTTGAAACAGAAAAACCCGCTGGATTGATTGTCGGCGGCGTTCTGCGCGGATGGGATACGGGAATTGCGTCTGTGTATGCTGATACAGGGCAGAAAATACTGCCGCACGATTGAACAACGCGGCCCTGCCGGACTATTTCATTCAATAAAAATATATTATCACTTATCCGCGGCTTTATCAATGCGAAGTTGGCAGTGGGTTGAAAGCTCAAAGCCGGTGGTGTAGAATAAGGTCTGGCCGTCTGATAACGGGGTCAAAAAGATGGATCAATACTTATATATAGGAGAAAAGTCTTGCGGACGGAGAGAACCATTGGCAGCGCAAGACGTAATCACAAGTTTAAATGAATGAAAAACAGAGGCGCATACTCATGACGGTTCTGGGGGTGCTCACCGCGGGGTTCAGTGTGGGCATCTTCAACTTTTCGATGTTCGGCATGGATCCGTTCCAGGTGCTGGCACACGGCATCTGGTCGCATTTTAAAATCGGATTTGGTACATTCTATATGATGATCAATCTCATCATGCTGGTCGCGGTTTTCCTGATCGACAAATCCAAGATCGGCCTTGGCACACTGATCAATATCTTCCTTTTGGGTTATGTCGTGCAGTTCTCATCCTGGCTGTTCGACACCCTGATGCCCGACCCGGGGCTGGCGGTCCGAATCGGCGCACTGCTGATCGGCATCGTCATCATCAGTTTCGGCTCGGCGCTGTACTTCACGGGCGACCTCGGTGTCTCCACATACGATGCGGTGGCGCTGATTCTTTCCGAAAAAAAGGTGGCCAAGTTCCAGTATTGCCGCATCGCCACGGATATTCTCTGCACGCTGATCGGTTTTCTCTTAGGCGCCGTGGTGGGCATCGGTACGGTAGTCACTGCTTTTTTCATGGGTCCCATCATCGCCTTTTTCAACAAAGCAGTCGCGATTCCCCTCCGATACGGCAAGGACGGTGCGCCTTCGAACGATGCCGCGAAATAGCTGTCTTTTTCTAATGCGATTTAAGTATAAAAAAGCCATTCATTTTTTGCCATTCGAATGGTATTCTGATTTTAATTAAAACATGGAGGCTGTCAGAGATGACCGAAATTAAAAACCCGATTTTACGCGGCTTTAACCCAGATCCGTCCATCCTGCGCGTGGGCGGCGACTACTATATCGCCACATCCACCTTCGAGTGGTTCCCCGGCGTGATGATTTACCATTCCACCGACCTCTGCAATTGGGAGCTGATTGCCAAGCCGCTCGCCCGGCAGTCCCAGCTGGATATGACGGGCAACCCCAACTCGGGCGGCATCTGGGCCCCCTGCCTCACATATGACAAGGGCACATTCTATCTCATATATACCGACGTTAAAGTGAAAAGCGGGATATTCAAGGATACGCACAATTTCTTGGTTACAGCAACGGATATACGCGGCGAATGGTCCGAACCCGTTTACCTCAACAGCAGCGGATTTGACCCGTCCCTGTTTCATGATTCGGACGGAAAGAAATATATCGTCAACATGATGTGGGATTTTCGTCCGTGGAAAAACCCGTTTGCGGGCATTTTGCTTCAGGAATACTCCCCCGAGAAGAAACAGCTGGTGGGGCCGATTAACAACATCTTTAAGGGCACCGAACTGGGTCTGGTCGAAGGGCCGCACATCTACAGGCACGGTGACTATTACTATTTGATGACGGCCGAGGGCGGCACAGTGTGGAAGCATGCGGTCACGGTGGCACGGTCGAAAGCCATTGACGGCCCGTACGAGGTGGATCCCCAGAACCCCATCGTGACGTCTTATGACGCGCCCAATATCCGTCTGCAAAAAGCAGGCCATGCCAGCATCACCGATACGCCGGACGGTGCATGGTACCTGGTGCACCTATGCGGAAGACCGCTGGCGCGAAGAGGCCGCTGTGTGCTGGGCCGCGAGACCGCCATCCAGAAAGTGCATTGGACGGCGGACGGATGGCTGCGGCTGGAAAGCGGCGGGCATTCGCCGCTGGATGTAACGCAGAGCGTTCTGCCATGCGAAAACAAACCTAGGCGGGTTTCGAAAGAGGATGATTTTGACAGCGACAGGCTGGATATTCATTTTCAGACCCTGCGCGTGCCGCTTGGCGAGGATACGCTGTCGCTGACCGAACGCCCGGGGTATCTGACGCTGAAAGGGCGGGAGTCCTTCAGCTCTCAGCATGTCCAGAGTCTGGTAGCCCGGCGTCAGCAGGCCTTCTGCTACACCGCGTCCACGCTTCTAGAGTTTGAACCCGAAACCTTCCAGCAGATGGCTGGGCTGGTCTGCTGGTATGATACCGATAACTTCTATTATCTGCATATCAGCCATGACGATGACTTAGGCCGAGTCTTAAATATTCTGGCTTGTGACAATGGCGATTTCCATTATCCGCTGGCGGCGCCGGTCGGCATCAAAAATGGTCCGATTACGCTGAAAGTGGATGCGGCCTATGACCAGCTTTGGTTCTCTTTTTCCGAGGATCAAAAAACATGGCAGGAAATCGGCGGAGTGATGGACGCCAGCATCCTGTCCGACGATTACCCCGAGACCAGAAACCAGGGGAAATTCACCGGCGCGTTTGTGGGCATGTGCTGTCAGGACTTGTCCGGCAGAAGAAAGCCCGCATACTTTGACCGCTTTGAGTACACCGAAAAAAGCGAAGATGATTGATTTTTAAAACAATATAGTATGGAAAGAAAATCCCGCACGTTTTCGTGCGGGATTTATTTTATGATGAATTTTAATTGGCGTTGCTTTCACCCATGGTTTTGGTGGAATACTCAACAATCTCTTCCTTGGTGGTTTCCTTAATCGGGGAATTTAAAACGATGGTGTTGCAGGCCAAAACCGCCACACGGTCGCATATGCCGATAATCTCTTCAATGTCCGATGAGATGAGAATAACCCCTGCGCCTTTTTTGACTAAGTCACCAATTGAATTGTAGATATCGATCTTGGCCGCGTTATCCACACCGCGGGTGGGTTCATCCAGAATGAAAATTTTTGCGCGACTCATCACCCATTTAGCGATAATCGCCTTTTGCTGGTTGCCGCCGCTGTATTCCAGAATATTCGCGTTGGTATGCGTGGGGATATTCAGCCGCGCGATGTAATCGAATACTGATTGTTCCAGAAAGTTGGAGTTGATACTCAGAAATTGTTTAAAACGCTTCAGCGACGAAAAAGCGATATTTTCGAACAGGTCCAGATACCGAAAAATGGATTCGGACAGGCGGTCTTCGGGAATCAGCGCAATGCCGTTGGCGATGGCGGTGTAGGCATTTTTGATGGAGACCGGTTTGCCGTTGATGCTGACGCTGCCCCGTTGGTAGTAGGTCGATCCGAACATGCAGTTGGCCAGGAGCGTGCGGCCGGAGCCGGCAAGGCCGGTGATACCTAGAATCTCGCCCTTGTGCAGTTCCAGACTGACATCCAAAAGCTTGTTGCTGTGGTATAGTCCCGAGATGGCGTATATCTGCTTACCGAGTTCCACATCCAGTTTGGGATAGCGGTTGGTAAAATAGTTGCTGCTCAGCATGGCGATGATGTCACGGTTGGTACACTCCTTGGTGCGTTTGGTGCCGATCAGTTTGCCGTCTTTAATAACCGTAATCGTATCGCCGATTTCCAGCACTTCGTCCAGACGGTGGGTGATGTAAAATATTCCGGCATTGCGGGCTTTGATGCGTTCAATCATTTTATATAAAATGACTTTTTCATGTTCGGTCAGCGCAGCCGAAGGTTCGTCCAGAATGACAATGCTGGCGTCTGAAATATAGGCCCGGCAGATCTCGGCAATCTGGCGCTGGGCAAGGCCGAGCCGGTTGACCTGATCGAACACGCCAAACGGCAGATTGAACTCTTCAATCAATTCGCGCGTCATGGCGTTCAGCTTATTATAATCGATGGAACGAAGAAATTTACTTTTGTAGGGGAGCTTGGTGAAGAAGATATTCTCGGAGATGGAGACCATGTTGAGCATGGTGGCGTCCTGACGGATATAGATGGAGTTGTCAGCCAGCGTCTCCTGAAGTTTCTTGCCCTTGAAAGTTTCGCCCATATAGGCGATGCTGCCTCCGTCGGCAGAGATGAATCCGCTGACAATTTGCATGATGAGGGATTTGCCCGAACCATTTTCGCCCATCAGAACATGAACCTCACCGGCTTTCAGACTGATATCGATATTCTGCAGCGAAAAACCTTCGATTCTTTTCGAAACGTTTTTTAATCTGAGTATGGTTCTGCTCATCCTACCTGCCTCCGAAATAAAACAGCTTCTTTGGTGTTTTAAAACTTGTCAGCCTTCATACAAATCGACAGAAGTGTACAGCCGAATGTTCTTGTCAAACAGATCGCGCTTAAACCGGTCGTCCAACGACGGGCTGGTCAGGATTCTGCTCGGCATGGTCACCGGGCCGACACGGAAAAAAGCATCCGTTCCGAAATTATCCGGCAGGCAGACGACGGTCACGATATTCGCATTGCTGCAGGCCTGCTGGATGAGCGAGGCTTTGCTGATGGAATTGACAGTAAGTCCGCTCTTCAGTGTGATGCCATCCACTTCAACGAAAATATGATTCAATGAGAAATGACTTAAGTTATTGATCGCCAGTTGTCCATACACTGCGTGATTCTCAAGGTCGCCACCCAGCATGATGAGCTTGTTGGTGGGGGAGGCGGCAAACTCCAGCGCAATCAGTAAGTCATTGGTGAGTACCGTGAGGTTCTGGTGCTTGGCCAGCCGCTTGGCGATGGCCAGGTTGGTGGGCCCATGCATCAGCATGACGATGTCGCCGTCCGCGATGAAGTGGTAGGCGGTATCGGCAATTTCGTGCTGCTGGGCCAGCGTCTTGGTATCTTCGGCGGCCGAAAAAAGCGGCGGCTCTGTTTCGTTGATTATCGCGCCGCCGTGTGTTCTTTGCAGAAAGCCTTCATCTTCAAGCATCTCAAGGTCGCGGCGGATGGTCACCTCGGAAACTTCCAGAAGCTCTGATAAGCTGCCGACCGAGACTTTGCCGTTTTCCGCCAAAAACTTTTTAATGATTCGTTTTCTTTCTTTTGCGTACATATCCGTACCATTTCTTACGAGTCAAGAATCAAAAAGATCATTTTGTAAGGTTTATTATAGTATAATTGGCGGGATTGTTCAATATGGCGCAATTATTAATAAAAAGAAAACAAAACGTAACATTTTTCGTGCACAAACGTAAGGAAGTTTATTGACATTGAAAAATTCATATGATAATATTTAGAAACGAAAACAAAAGAACATAGCAAAATACAAAAACGAAGCAAATCGAAACGTCGACATTAACACCATTCAATAAAACTGAATCATAAAGATTATCCTTCAAGTTTATGCTTGATAAGCATATTAAAAAAAAGTAAGGAGACGAACAATGAAAAAATTATTAGTAGTTTTGGTTGTTGTTGCGTTGCTGTTCTCGTTTACAGCATGTACATCCACCGCTACGCCTGCGGCAGACACATCCAGTGACACTGCTGCTGCGACTGAGCAGCCTGCAGCTGCTGCGGATAAAGGCTATGTAGGTATCTCGATGCCGACTCAGTCTTCCGAGCGCTGGATTGGCGATGGTAACAACATGAAAGAAGTTCTGGAAGCTGAAGGCTACACCGTTGACCTGCAGTATGCGGAAGACGATATCAATGCTCAGAAATCCCAGATCGAAAACATGATTACCAAAGGCGCCGACGTTCTGGTTATTGCTGCGGTTGACGCTTCCACCCTGTCCGCTACTCTGGACCAGGCTGGCAAAGACGGCGTTAAGATTATCGCTTACGACCGTTTGCTGGTCAACACCGATGCGGTCAGCTACTATGCGACATTCGACAACTTCCTGGTTGGCGTACAGCAGGCTAACTCGCTGGTTACCGGCCTGAAAGAAAGATTCCCGGATGTTAAACCTTGGAACGTTGAACTGTTCGCTGGTTCTCCGGACGACACCAACTCCGCTTACTTCTTCAATGGTGCGATGAGTGTTATCCAGCCGTTGATTGACGACGGTTCTATCGTTGTTAAATCGGGCCAGACCACTCAGGAACAGGTCGGTACATTACGTTGGGACGGCGCGGTTGCTCAGTCCCGTATGGACTCGATTATTGCTGCTAACTATTCTGACGGCACAACCGTTGTCAACGGCGTTCTTTCTCCGTATGACGGTCTGTCCAGAGGTATCATTTCCTCTCTGACTTCCGCTGGTTATACTGTTGCAAGCGGCACATTCCCAATCGTTTCCGGTCAGGATGCTGAAGTTGCTTCTGTTAAATTGATGATGAGCGGCGAACAGTACGCGACCATCTTCAAAGACACCAGAACTCTGGCGGCTGTTGCGGCTGGCATGGTAGACGCTGTTCTTTCCGGACAGACTCCTGAAATCAATGACACATCGACCTACAACAATGGCGTTAAGGTTGTTGATTCCTATCTCTGCGAACCGTTGATTGTATACGCTGCTGACATCCAGGAACTTCTGGTTGACTCCGGCTACATCAAAGAAGCAGACCTCCAATAGTAATTAATTGAAGAAAACATTAGTCGGCTGGCAGCGTTTGTTGCCAGCCGATTAAAAATGCAGAAAAACGTGTATTAATATGTTAGTGGATTGAGGTGTGATTATGTCAGAATACATTCTGGAAATGAGAAATATCACAAAAACCTTCCCGGGCGTCAGGGCGCTGGATAATGTGAGCTTTAAGGTGAAACGTAATCACATTCACGCTTTGGTTGGAGAAAATGGCGCAGGGAAGTCAACGCTTATGAATGTTTTAAGCGGCGTCTATCCTCATGGCACCTATGAGGGCGATATCTTAGTTGAAGACGAAGTGGTTACATTTAAAAGTATTAAAGACAGTGAAAAAGTGGGTATTGCGATTATCCATCAGGAACTGGCGCTTATCCCGAGCCTTTCAATTGCCGAGAATGTTTTTTTGGGCAATGAGCAGACGAAGAACAACGTTATTGACTGGAATCAGACAAAATTAAAAGCGATCGAAATGTTTAAGAAGGTTGGTTTGACCGAAAAGCCGGATACACTCATCAAGAACCTTGGAATGGGAAAACAGCAGTTGGTTGAAATCATCAAGGCACTTGCGAAAGACGTCAAGATTTTGATTCTGGATGAACCGACAGCTGCTCTGAATGAGAGCGATTCAGCGCATCTTTTGGACCTGCTTCGGGAACTGAAGGCGCATAATATAACCAGCATTATCATTTCGCACAAATTAAACGAAGTGACAGCAATCGCCGACGATATCACGGTTATCCGGGATGGCCAGACGATTGAAACCATGGTCAAAGGCAAAGACGAAATCTCCGAAGCGCGCATCATCAAGGGCATGGTCGGCAGAGCCTTGACCGATCGATTCCCCAAGCGCAACCGAAAAGTCGGTGATGTTTGTTTTGAGGTCAAAAACTGGAATGTCTATCATCCATTGGACACAAACAAGCAAATATTGCATGATATTGACTTAAATGTACGAAAAGGTGAAGTCGTCGGCATCGCAGGGCTCATGGGCGCGGGCCGCACTGAATTCGCGATGAGCGTTTACGGTAAAGCTTACGGCAAAAAAATCAGCGGCGAGATTTATAAGGACGGCGAACAGATCCACTTAAGCACCATCGCGGATGCCATCGACCATGGTATCGCATATGCAACGGAAGACCGTAAATCAGCTGGATTGATTTTGATTGATGATATCAAACGCAATATTTCACTGGCGTCATTGAAAAAGCTGCTTAACGGCATGATCATTGATGAGAATCAGGAAATCAGAGTCGGTGAAGAATACCGTGAAAAACTGAAGATTAAATCGTCCAGCATCCTGCAGAAAACAGGAAAGCTTTCGGGCGGCAACCAGCAAAAAGTGGTGTTCAGCCGGTGGATTTACCTGAACCCCGATGTGCTGATTTTGGACGAACCCACACGCGGCATCGACGTGGGCGCCAAATATGATATTTATACCATCATCAACGAGCTGGCGGAACAGGGAAAGAGCATCATCATGATTTCGTCAGAACTTCCTGAGATTTTGGGAATGTGCGATAGGGTATATATTATGAACGAGGGAAGAATCGTCGGTGAAACCGAAGCGGCGGAAGCTTCTCAGGAAAGCATCATGCATTGTATTCAGGAGAGTAACAAGGAGGTTGCAAGTAAATGAGAAAAAAATCTAACGCGGGGCTTGGATTAAAAGGGAACATACGACAATATACCATGCTGATTGCTTTGGTTGCTGTCATCATTCTGTTCCAATACCTAACCGGCGATAAAGGCATCGGATTTTTCAAGCGTTTTGCATCGGGTATTCTGCTTAAGCCGGTCAACATTTCCAACCTGATTCAGCAGAATGCATATGTTTTGATACTGGCTGTCGGCATGCTGCTCTGC
>CALMFG010000015.1 GCA_937863465.1 uncultured Clostridia bacterium | reverse complement strand
CGCTTGTGCCAGAATATCGTAGTTATTATAAAGCTCGGCGGTATCATAAAAATTAACGCCGCTGTCCAGTGCTTCGTTCAGCAGTTTGACCCCGGCCGAAACGCCCAGATTCTTTTGGATGGGCGACAGCGTCAGTGTTCCAAAACAAAGTCGGCTGACTTTAATGCCGGTTTTCCCTAAAGAGCGATACTCCAAATGCGCTTACTTCCCGAGTTCCTCAATATATTGTCCGATAAACTCTTCCAACAGTTCATCCCGTTCAATACGCTTGATGATGGATCTTGCGTTATTATGGCTGGTGATGTAGGTGGGGTCTCCCGAGATGATATATCCGACCAGCTGATAGATCGGGTCATATCCTTTTTCTTCCATAGCCTCACACACCTGCCAAATGATTTCCCTGGCGGGGTTGGTTGAATCGTCTTTGTCCATCTTAAATTGCATCGTATCGTCAAAATTAGCCACGATTGAGACACCTCCTTCTATTCGTAAGTATGTTTGCTATATAAAAAGTATATACGACACCTATTTCGTTTTCAAACATTTTTGGCGCTGTCAAGAATATTTAACACTTTACACACATTCTTAATAGGCTGCGCTACTTATTTTTTTCGTATGCTTCAATGGCGCCCAGTATGCCGTCCACCGCCAAAAGCGAACAGTGAATTTTCTGGTCGGGCAGTCCGCCAAGCTCGGTGACCACATCGTTCTTGGTCAGTTTTTTGGCTTCCGTCACCGTTTTGCCTTTGACCATCTCGGTGGCGATGCTGGAAGAGGCGATGGCCGCCGCACAGCCATAGGTCTGGAATTTGATGTCGTCGATGACGTCGTCCTTAATCTTGATGAATACTTTCATCGTGTCGCCGCATTCCTGACTGCCCACTTCGGCCACGCTGGTGGCGTCCGCCATATCGCCCACGTTTCTCGGGTGTTGAAAATGGTCCATGACCACATCGTTATACATGCTTTTCCTCCGCTATATTAAGCTTTAAATGTTATCATTCGCAATCGGTTCATGGTCTCTTTCAGCGCGCCGACCACGGTATCGATGTCTTCCTCGGTCGTCCGTGCGCCCAGCGTCAGCCGAACCGAACCGTTGGTCCAGCGGTATTCCATGCCAAGCGCCTGCAAAACATACGAGGGGCCGGTGCACGCCGAGGTGCAGGCCGAGCCCGTGGAACACGCGATGCCCATCAAATCCAGATTGATGAGGATGGCTTCGCCGTCCACATTCTTAAACGAAAAATTGACGTTGTTCGGCAGACGTTTGGTCGGATGGCCGTTCAGCCTGGATTCGGGTATTTCGGCTAACACGCTTTGAATGAGCTTATCGCGTAAAACCGTCAGCCGTTTGCTCTCGGATTCCATGTTCGATTTCGCCAGCTCAAACGCTTTGCCAAGGCCCACAATGCACGCGATGTTCTCGGTGCCCGCCCGTCGGTTTCTCTCCTGTGCGCCGCCGTGAATGAGGTTATCAATTTCGACGCCGTCTTTGATGTACAGCGCGCCCACGCCGTTCAGGGCATACAGCTTGTGTCCGCTGATGCTGAGCAGGTCGATCGCGCTGTTCGAAAGGTCTATCGGTATCTGGCCCACGGCCTGAACCGCGTCTGTGTGAAACAAAACGCCTTTTTCATGCGCAATTTTGGCCGCTTCCTCGACTGGCTGTATCGTGCCGATTTCGTTGTTGGCGGTCATGATGCTGACAAGGACAGTATCGTCCCGAATCGCTTTTTTCAGGTCGTCCAGATTGATTAGGCCGTCCTCATCCACCTTCAGCTCGGTGATTTCAAACCCGAATTTTTTCAAATAGTGACAGGGGTCCAGCACCGCGTGATGCTCAATGGCGCTGATGATGATGTGTTTGCCTTGATCCATACGCGAGAATGCCGCGCCCTTAATCGCCCAATTGTCACTCTCCGAACCGCCCGATGTGAAGTAAATCTCGGTGGGCTTGGCGCCCAGTGCCTGCGCGATGCTCTGTCTCGCGGCTTCCAGAGCCTTTTTGGCTTCGCGCCCTTCGGAGTGGATGGACGACCCATTTCCGAATTTCTCCGAGAAATACGGCATCATCGCTTCCAGCACTTCCGGTTTCACATAGGTTGTCGCCGCATGATCCATATATATCTTGCTCAATATTTTAGCTCCTGCAATTCTCTATTTCATTGTTATTTTTATTAAAATCGTTCAGCATATCGGCCAGCGACATTTCGTCCACCACGCGGTTGATACCGTCGTACACGGTCTTCCACATGTTGTGCGTTGTGCAGCTTTCCGACTTTGCGCATCCGCCCGTTTCGTCCACGACGCATTCGGTCGGGGCCAAAGGCCCTTCCAAAGCCCGGAGAATCTGACCCACCGAAATATCCGTCGGCGGAGCCGACAGTCGATACCCGCCTTTTTGACCGCGAACACTTTCAATCAGATTGGCCGTTTTCAGCTTGGAAAACAGCTGTTCCAGATACTGTTCGGATATCTCCTGCTCGTTCGCAATGTATTTGATGCTGGTGAGTTCTTCTTCGTTATATCTTTTTGCCAGCACAAACATTGCTCGGACGCCGTATCTGCCTTTTGTCGAGATGATCAACCTTTGCGCCTCCTGTAATTCATAGTAAAATACTCTGCTTTAACGATAGCAGTTTAGCATAAAAAAAACCGCCTTGTCAACTCGTATTCGTGAATTTTTCTTCAACAAAAAAAGCACCGGGGTTGCCGGCGCTCAATTTGTTTTAACTATTCCAGTCTTCGCTTAGAACGCATGGCCACATTCAAAACCAGTCCAAACGACGCCATGGTGGTCAGCATATTGGATCCGCCGTAGCTCATCAGTGGCAGCGGTATGCCGGTGATCGGCATAGCGCCCATCTGCATACCCATATTCTCAAAAATGTGAAACATAAACATACTCATGACACCGATGATCATATAGGCGCCGAGATGATCCTTGGCGTGAACGGCTAAGTATAAGCACCTGAAAACCACCGCCATATACAGCAAAATCAGAATCATGCCGCCGACAAAGCCGATCGCTTCGATGGTGACCGAGAAGATAAAGTCAGTTTGCTTTTCCGGGACATAATTGAGCTGGCTCATGTTGCCCGCCGCAAACAGTCCTTTTCCGGTCACGCCACCCGAACCGATGGCGATCATCGATTGTTCCAGATTATACTTGGCGCCCTCTTCGGCTAAGTCCGGGTTAAAAAAGGCCAAAAGCCGACTGACCTGATAATCCTCCAAAAATCCTGACACGATAATGATAAAGACCGCCACTGCACCGGCGAGCCCTAGAAGTCCCAAAAGCTTGAAGCTGGTGTTGGAGACCAGCAAAATGCCCAGCAGGATAAACACATAAACTGATGCCGTTCCCATGTCCGGCTGAATAACGATGAGCCCAAATGGCACGACAAAGTACAAAAGCACGGGGATGATTTCACGAAGGGAGGTGATTCGCCCTTTGTTCTCGGTAACGTTGGAGACCACTTTGGACAGTGTGATAATAATGGCGATTTTCGCCACCTCAGAGGGCTGAAATCCCCGCTCACCAAATCGGAACCACCCACTGATGCCACGGGTTTCGGAAGACGCCAAAACCACAGCAATCAGTAAAAGGATATTAACTCCATATATCCAGATATAAAAATCACCGATGGCTGTGTAGTCGGGTATGGTCATGATAATCATTGCCGTCAAGCCGATTAGAAACCA
>CALMFG010000014.1 GCA_937863465.1 uncultured Clostridia bacterium | reverse complement strand
TCGGGCGTAATCATCTTTGCTTTAACGAGCTCGATGGCGATGCGGATGGCCGACGCGGCCGTACGTTTGCCGTTTCGGGTCTGATGCATATAGAGCTTGCCTTTTTCAATGGTAAACTCCATGTCCTGCATATCGCGGTAATGGTCTTCCAGCTTGTTGGCGATATCGACGAATTGCTTATAGACTCCCGGCATTTCTTTCTTCAGTTGGTCAATTTCCTGCGGAGTGCGGATACCGGCGACCACATCTTCGCCCTGCGCGTTCATCAGGAACTCACCATACAGCTTCTTTTCACCGGTGCTGGGGTTGCGCGTGAATGCCACGCCTGTGCCGCTGTCGTTGCCCATGTTTCCAAAAACCATGGCCTGAACATTGACGGCGGTTCCCCAGTCCGAATCGATGTTGTTCATACGACGATAAACGATGGCGCGCGGATTATCCCAGCTTCTGAAAACCGCCTTAACGGATTCTATCAACTGGATTTTTGGATCCTGCGGAAAGTCCTCGCCTTTTTCAGCCAGATACAGCGCTTTATAGCGATACACCACATCTTTTAAATCCTCAGCATCCAGTTCGGTGTCGTTTGTCACGCCCTTCGAATGCTTAATATCATCTAAAATCATTTCAAACTTGGATTTATCAATCTCCATAACGACATCCGAGAACATCTGAATGAAACGACGGTAGCTGTCCAGCGCAAAACGCGAATTTTGAGTCAGCTTTCCCAGCCCTTCAACCGACTGGTCGTTCAATCCCAGATTCAGTATGGTGTCCATCATGCCCGGCATGCTGACACGCGCGCCCGAGCGAACCGAAACCAGAAACGGATTTTCCACGTCACCGAATTTCTTTCCATTGATCTCTTCGGCTTTCGCCAAAGCTGTATAAATTTCCGCTTCAATTTCAGCGTTAATCTTTTCGCCGTCTTTATAGTACTGGGTACAAGCTTCGGTAGAAATCGTAAAGCCCTGCGGAACAGGCATACCTAAACCTGTCATTTCCGCTAGATTGGCACCTTTGCCTCCCAGCAGATCTTTCATCGCTGCGCTGCCTTCACTAAAAAGATAAACGTACTTTTTGGACATACCTCAAATACTCCTTTTCTCGTCTGCGTCGTTGCAGAATATTATAAACTTTGAATACACACCAAGTTGCATTATATCGTATTCAGATACGCTTTTCAATCGAAGCGAGATGGCAAAACCTACAAAATTTTTCTTAGGACGGGATATGTTTTAAAATGGCAATCCGTCTTATTTTGGAGATATTCGCACATAAAGTCTACAAACTTTTTTGATGCTGAGAAATGGGAATGCTCCCGTATAGATTTTGATGGATTCAAGAAAATTCGCTCAATTTCGCTAATTTCGTCTTCACTGATCATGTATATACGATTCTCAGTTAATTGACGGCATGAGTTGCATATCAAGCCACCGCCTTCAATAGAAAAAACGCGGGCATCTTCGGCACCGCAGTATGTACAAGCCGTTAAATTGGGTGCAATTCCGATTTCTTGTGCACATTTAACTAAAAAAAACAACATAATATATTCGATTGAATTCATGTTGTTTTCAAGAGCAAATAGTGCGTTAATCAACAGATAGAATAATGGTTTATCCGCCTGTTCAGGCAGAATAAACGCGCTGGTTACCTCCAAAAAAAATTGAGCGGCAAAAATCTTGTTGTAGTCTTCTCTCAGATTATAAAAGCTATGTGAGATATCGCATCCGGCCAGGTAGTGTTTGCCTTTGGTCGTGTTGAACTGAAATTCGCCGCATACGAAAAGCTGGCTGGCCGCCAGCAGTTTGGCGGTTGATTTCCGACAGCCTCTGGATAGCGCATCCAATCGGCCAAATTCGGGAGAGAACAGCGTCAGCATCTTATCGTTGTCGCGATAGTTCACTTCACCAATGACAATAGCCTGCGTCGTCAGCAACCTAATTCACCTACTCAAAAAAACCGAAATCGGTCAAATCCCGCCTGCTGTCCCGCCAGTTTTCCTTCACCTTGACAAACAGGCCTAAAAACACCTGCTTCCCGAACAGCATCTGGATATCGTGTCTGGCTTCCATGCCAATTTTTTTCATCATATTCCCGCCGCGGCCGATGATGATGCCCTTGTGGCTGTCCCGTTCGCAATATATCGTGGCTTCAATATCGATCAGCGGTTTATCGTCGCGCTCGTTGATTTTGGTTACTTCCACGCCGATGCCGTGCGGCACTTCGTCGCTTAACAGAATCAGCGCTTTTTCGCGGATAATCTCGGAGACAATCTGTTTTTCGGGTTGGTCGGATGTCATGTCTTTTGGATAATACATGGGCCCGTCTACCAGAAAGCGCTTAAGCGCTACCATCAGTTCATCCATTCCATCGCCGGTTTTGGCCGATATCGGGAAGATATGTTCATCCACACCCAGCGTGTTTAAGGCGTCAATGGTGGTGATAATGGTCTTTTTGTCCACCGCGTCGGTTTTGTTCAGCGCCACCAGCAAAGGCACGCTTCCGCGCGAAATACGCGACAGAATCTCTTTGTCACGTTCGCCGAGGCCGTGTTTAAGGTCGGCCACAAAAAGGACGGCGTCCACATCCCGCGCCGATTCGTAGGCGGTTTTCACCATCACTTCGCCTAAAAGATTTTTGGGGTCGGCGATGCCCGGTGTATCCAAAAAAATCATCTGATAGTCGCCTTTGGTGAGGATGCCGGTGATTCTGGATCGTGTGGTCTGTGCCTTGTTGGAGACAATGGCCACTTTGCGTCCGATGAAATAATTGAGCATCGTGGATTTGCCCACATTGGGACTGCCGACGATGCCGATAAATGCGCTTTTAAAATGTTCTTCCAAAAATTCTAACCTTTCTTGAGCGATTCCTGATTAAACCCTTCGGGCAGTAAATCGCTGATTTTGTACACTTTATATTCTCCGTCTCTGTTTGCCATAATCACTTCGATGTCGCCGCCAAACTCAAAGATGCGCTGACGGCATACGCCGCAAGGTGAAGCAAAATCCTCGGTGTCTGTGACCACAGCGATGGCCGAAAACTCACGCTCCCCTTCCGACACGGCTTTGACGATGGCCGTCGATTCGGCACAGATGGTGGGCGAATAGGACGCGTTTTCCACATTGCAGCCGGTAAAAACCTTGCCTGACTGGGTCAAAAGCGCCGCACCAACCCGGAAATGCGAATACGGCACATAGGCGTTCTCCTTCACCGCAATCGCTTTTTTAATCAATTCATGATAGTCCATAAAACACTCCCTGAAGACTAGAAAGTCAGAACCTTCGCCAGAATGAACATGCCATAGGTCACCGCGATGCCGATAAATGCGCCTAATACCACTTCCCATACGCTGTGTACCTTGGTTTCCAGACGGCTTTCGGCCACAATCAGCGCTAAGATCAGCGTGACCATGGATACGATAATCTGGTTGGATATCAGCGTCACCGCCATAAACAGCGCGAAAGCGATGGCTGTATGCCCGCTGGGCAGACCGCCCTGAAGATAGTTGACGTTCTTTGCCGCCTGACGCGATTTTAAAGCCACCACCACCGCTACCACCACAGCCAGCGAAGCAAAGGTGATGTGCGCCGACAGATCTGAGAAATAGGTCAGCGATGTCAGACGAAACGAGCTGATTTTACGGAAGAATACGAGATAACCGACCACCAGCGCGTTGACCGCCGTCAACACGACAGCACCCGCCGCTACGTTTTTGGCGATGCGCGCCAGTTCATGATATTCGCTGGTGATGAGATCTACAATCGCTTCCACCGCCGTGTTCAGCAATTCCGCCAGCATAACCAGCGTGATGGAGATGACAATCGCAATCAGCTCAAAACGCGTCACATGCAGTAATATACTGCTGATGATGACCACCAGCGCGACGGCAAAGTGAATTTTCATGTTCTTTTCGGTCTTAAAAGCGTGAATGATGCCGCTCAAAGCATAGTTCATGCTGTCAATAAATCGTTTCAATCCAGTTTCTCCTTCAATCTATCCAGAATTTCGCGCTGTGCGGCGCGCATTTTCTGCTCATCTTCTTCGGTTTTGTGGTCGTATCCTAACAGATGCAGACAGCCGTGGATGGTCAGAAAAGCGATTTCCCGCCGAAGACTCTGAACATACCGCCGCGCCTGAACCTTGGCGACACCCAGCGATATGGCGATATCGCCGAAAAACCCGTCATCACCTTTAAAATCGTCTGTCGCGGGAAAAGAG
>CALMFG010000013.1 GCA_937863465.1 uncultured Clostridia bacterium | reverse complement strand
ATTTTGCCAAATGCTATTTTTCTTCATTTTTTTCTCCTCCTAGAATGTAGTTTCATCAATCTGATTGATGTGTGGTTCCCCTATTCCATCCGCTCCCGCGAAAATCGTGTTTGCCAGCAGGTAGTCCTGCAATGACTGTCGAAAATACGTTTCGGGCGTCACACCAAACGTATGCGCCATGAGTTTTGCCTCCGCCAATATTCCTTCCACAATTTGCTCTGAAATAATCAAATCATACTTTTGGCTGACTCTATCATCGTCAGGATGAAAGCAAGCTGTCATATTTTCTAAAATTCGCTGATAGCAATTAACGATTCTTTTCGCGGGTATTATCGCTTTTTTAATCACATCTCTATCAATCATAAAAAAGTCTGCAACCGTACGTATTACGGCTTCTTTTGCTGTGATATTTCCCTGTTCGGTAAGCAACTGATTCTTTTGAAATACCAGCCAGTCCTTCACCGTCGGCTCGGCTTTCTCGTAGGTTCTGCCATGCACTTTAAGTGTCATTTTCTTCATACTCTTTCCTCATTATTTTTAAAGAAGCGCAAAGCTGATGTGCCTTGCGCTCCCTTGTTCTTCCGGCTTTAAACCACAGCGGGTGTATAGTCGGGGGTTGAGAACCAACCGGTTGACGCGCTGTTCAGCGCCGCTTCGGTCACGCCGTTCGGCAGATGCGCATCGTCACTGTCCAGCGTTCTTTCCAGAAGACCGTCCGAAATACGGTTCAGTGCACGGAACATATACTGCATGGGCTGTGCCGAAACCGTATTGCTCTTGCTAACCGCCGAGCTGTTGGGTTTGGCAAATGAGCCTTTCATGAACCACTTGTAGCGGTAGGATCCGTTGGCTTTCTGGCGGCGGTAACCCAGCGCATAGCGTTTGGGAATGCCGGTGCCGTCGTTCTCGACCACGCCGGTAGCGGCGTTATAAGTGCCGCCGGTGACGTCCGCGTGCTTTTCGCCCGAAAGACCGGCCAGAGAGCAGACGATGTCGATATCCCCCTGCTGGTTCACGGTCTCAAACGCGCCGTCATCCGCATAGATGGTCACATTGCTGTTGTTCATCGCAACGCCAATTGCTGTGACGCCCGGCACTTCAAAGGACGCGCCGTAGGTGGTACTGGTGTCGGTATCGGCCGTGATTTCCGCAAGGAACAGGCGATCCACACCGATCATAAAACTTTGTCTTTCCATAAATTATTATCTATCTCCTTTTCATATTTTTATGGCTGTACTGAAATTCTGAGCGACAACCACGCGGTCCTGCGCGTCGCGCTCCTGCTCGTATGCGTCTTCGGTGGTATCCACTCTAAAATAAAAAGCGCCGTTGATTTCGACGCCTTCGCTTAAGGTCCCGATATATTCATCACCGATCTGTACAAGCTCCTCCTCGATGGCTTTGATGGAAGCCATCGCCGCATCGTAGGTGGTTTCGCGAACCACCACCCTAAACCGCGGCCGTTTGATGCCCGCCAATCGGTCGGCCGGAACATCGATGCCCGCGATGCGTTCCACCGCGCTGTCCTCGTTCTGGTAGATGGCGATGCAGCTGTCCGGGCTGCTCGGCAGATTGGACAGGAAAATATCCGTCCCCACCGTGCCGTATGCGTTGGTCTCCAAGTAGTCTCCCATGTCTTTAACCAGGCTCACTTCATCACCCGCTTCCCGCTCTGTCTCTTTTTCATTTTTTCCTCCTTAAAATTAGATTAATCTAAAGTCCACCTGATGGATACCTATGCGAACGGTGATAGGGCAAAGTGCCGAGCCTGAAAATTTAACTTTTCGGCGTGTTGCCGCTTTTTAAGTGGTTTTGCTCCCTTCATGCCCTATCCATTCGCTATATCTATATCATCAGGGTCAGCTGATGGTCGCTGAAATAAAAAAAGACAGCTTTTCGCCGTCTTTTTCTTTTTTTCGACACTATGATATTACCATAGAAAATCGGACATCATCGGCCATCTTTCATGACGCTTTGAATTTTCTGAAGTGCCGAAACCCGATACCGATTCGCCTGCCGTTCGGAATACTGCATATGCTGCGCGGTCTGCCATGTTCGGTTTCCCTTAAAGTATCGCATCAGCACATACGATTTTTCCATGACGTTCAGCCCCGCTTTCTCCACAGTCTCGCTGATGCTGTCCTGCTCGGCAATCAGCTTGTTCAGTGCTTCTTCCGCTTTTTTAATCTCCCTCAGATACGTGTCCACCATGGCCACCACGGCATCCTGCACCGGATCGCTGACGCGATTTGTTCTGCCCCCCTGCGGTTCGGTCATCGTCTTTGGCTTCAAGAGCGATTCCGCCCGTTCGTTGTACTCGGCCACAGCGCGCCGCAGGTCATCATTGGCCACACTTTTCAACCGTTCCAGCTGGTAATAACGGTATAAATACTGCTCTGTCTGTGTCATCTTGTCTGCCTTTCTCCCGTTAAACAGCTTTCCCCTTTCGCATATTTACGGTGCTCTTTCCCTTTCGTTTTACGCTTTCAGTATTCATACTCTATCACGCCGAGTGTCCAAATAATGGTACAGATAAGTTTTCTTTTTGACTTTTCATACGAACAATTCAATCCTTTCTACTTATTCTCATTCTCTAGAGCTCAATTATAATATACGTACATATGTTTGTCTATAATATTATAGCGAATATGTGTTCTTTTTTATTCCAGGCGAAATTCGAGTATCTTTTCCACCAATCGTGCTTTTAAAAGCTCGCTCATTTCGTAATCCATATGATTGTACTCATGCTCATTTCGTGGAATACAGCCGCCCCCGGAAAGTGTAATGATATATCCTTTATAGAAATTTAAAACATCATTGATCGCAGATATATCGCCATTCACGGCGCCACGAATGACTATAAAGGGCAAATTTTGTTTTTCTTTCATTTGATTAGTCCTCCATGTTGTGTTTGATTTCTTCCAGTGCTCTTTTTCGCCGATATTGAACCGTGCTCTTCGGGATGCGCATCATATCGGCAATTTCAAAGTCTTTTAAACCTATAAAGAATGATAAAAAAATAATTTCGCGTTTTGTTGTTTCAATCTTACATAATGCGTGGATCAATTGACAGTTGTTAAGCTTTATCGGGCATCCCCATGCGATAAAGTCCGTTTCACAAATGTATTCCTCATGGCAGATAAGCTTCGTGTCAATTTGATGCGTATCAAGCTCTGAGAAATAGATCTGTCGCTGTAAACAGCGCTTCTTCTTCCTTTGTATATCCCGGGCGTAATTTCTTAGCACCTTCTTACAATATGCATCAAACGCATATTGTAATCCTCTATAATATCCTGTTTTTTCTTCGCCCTTTGCACTGTTCATCCATTTTTTCCTTTCTGTGTTTTTATTTTGTTCTGTTTCTTTTTTGTTGTTGCTTTACTACTAGTACGCTTATGGCGGTATATAAAACCAATATCGTGAATAATTTCACTTTTTGTTTACACAATTTGCCTGATTTCACGCTTAAGACTAAATTAAAGCAATTCTCCATTCGCTCAAAATTGGATGAAATGTTTCAAAACACAGCCCGCTTGTCCGCGAAATTATGCTGAACATTGACGGGAATCTCATGTCCCCAATAGAAAGCGGGACAGATATGCTCATCCCATCAAAACTTGGCAATCACGAAACGGATACTGTACGTCCCTTTTGGCAGGCATCGCTGTCCTTGGTGAAAGAAGGGATTTGCTCCTTCGTTGTGCCATGCATATCCTCCATCGTTGATTTGATATTTCAGACAACAAAAAAAGGAGTAAGTATTGAACTGAACCCCAGCGAGTAGACACGAATAAAAAGAGCCCTCGCAGGATATC
>CALMFG010000012.1 GCA_937863465.1 uncultured Clostridia bacterium | reverse complement strand
CATAGTAGTTCTCGGAAGTGTTCGGAAGAATCACGCCGATTTCCTGGGTGCTGTTTTTTCTTAAGTTTTTTGCATACGGATTAGGCCGATAATTCAGCGCGTCAATCGAAGCCTTAATTTTCTCTGCAGTTTTCGGCACCACATGTTTCGAACCAGTCAGGTAGTTGGAGACAGTGCCGATGGATACATTCGCATGTTTTGCGACGTCTTTGATGGTAGCCATATAATTGCATATTCCTCTAAAATTTTACCTTATTATATAACGGAGATTAAAAAAAAGCAATCATGAAATTGAAACGTTATAATAAAAATATCAATGAAATTTATTGACTTTTTTTCACTGTAAACTATAATTACGGTATACTTCAATTGCGTTAGACCGCACAATTCTTTTGTTACTCATTACAACATTGCATATCCATAAAAACTAATAATGTGGGGTAAAAACCGTGTCAGACGTTCTACTTGAAATGAAGAATATCCAAAAATCATTTCCCGGTGTACACGCCTTGGACGACGCTTACATTAGCGTCAAACGAGGAGAAGTGCATGCTCTGGTTGGGGAAAACGGAGCAGGGAAATCGACCTTGATGAAAGTGCTCAGCGGTGTCTTTCAGCGCGATAAGGGAGAAATCTTTCTGCGCGGTGAACAGATTGAACCGCAAAACCCAAAACATGCCCAGTCTCTCGGAATCGGTATCATCCATCAGGAACTCAACCTGATGCCGCATTTAACGGTTGCTCAGAACATCTTCATCGGCAAAGAACCGATGAAAGGAATGTTTATTGACAATACATCAGAAAACAAACAAGCCAAAGAAATGTTGAAAGCCTTGAACATTGATATGGATCCAACCATTCTCGCCAAGGATTTGACCGTTGCCAAACAGCAGATGGTCGAAATTGCCAAAGCGCTGTCCTATGATAGCGAACTTTTCATCATGGACGAGCCGACAGCCGCGTTGACAGAAAGCGAGATTCAGGAACTATTCAAGGTCATTCGCGATTTGAAAGCCAAAGGCCACGGCATCGTCTACATCTCGCATCGGTTGGATGAGCTGCCCGAAATCTGCGACACTGTCACTGTGATGCGCGACGGTCAATACATTGGAACAAAAGACATCAAAGAAGTGTCGAAATCTGAAATCATCAATATGATGGTGGGCCGTATCATTTACGAAAAGCCGAAAGCTCAGAGCACCGTAAAAAAAGATGCACAGATTGTATTGGATGTTCAACATTTAAATGGATTTAACGTTAAAGACGTTTCGTTCAATTTAAGAAAAGGCGAAATTCTAGGATTCGCCGGATTGATGGGCGCAGGCCGCACCAAAACTATGCGAATTGTGTTTGGCGCCGACCCCAAGGAAAGCGGCGATGTCATCGTCAAAGGTGATAAGGTCAACATCGGTTCACCCAGTGATGCGATATCGAACGGTATCGGCTATCTGTCTGAAGACCGAAAAGCCTTTGGGCTGGCGATTGGACTCAGCGTTCGGGACAACAGTGTCATGGCCAATTTGGATGAATTTATGAACGGCCCGTTTACCAACGACAAGAAGATTGAGAAAATTACGAGACAATATATCAGCGAGATCGATATCAAAACGCCTTCGGTCAATCAGCTGGTCAGAAATCTGTCGGGTGGTAACCAGCAAAAAATCGTTATCGCAAAATGGCTGATTAAAAACAGCGACATCCTGATTTTCGACGAACCGACGCGCGGCATTGATGTTGGTGCCAAACAGGAAATATACCGGCTGATGAATGAACTTGTGGCGAATGGGAAATCCATCATCATGATTTCGTCTGAAATGCCCGAGCTGCTCCGTATGAGCGACCGCCTGATTGTCATGTGCGAAGGCCATGTGACCGGAGAGCTCGACATATCCGAAGTCACGCAGGAAAAAATAATGACATTAGCAACAATGAATATGTGAGGTTAAAAGATGGAAAAGAGATTTGATTTTACAAAGCTGCTTGCACCGTTGGTTCTGGTTCTACTGTATATTGTGTTTTCGATATTCGGTACAAACTTCTTCTCAACCGACTACTTGGTCAATATTTTGGATGGCTCCTATTATATTGGGTTTATGGCCATCGGCGTTACCTTTGTCATTATCACCGGCGGAATCGACTTGTCGCTAGGTACCAACATGATGTGTGCGGCTCTCTTGGGAGGCATGGCATACACCGTATGGGGTTG
The DNA here is from genome assembly GCA_937863465.1 of uncultured Clostridia bacterium. GTDB lineage: Bacteria > Bacillota > Clostridia > Christensenellales > CALMFG01 > CALMFG01. Next base: position 1,466 of record CALMFG010000012.1, on the reverse strand, counting down.
GCCGATGGGCTGGTGTCTCATTCTGGTTATCCTGGTATCCACGATTATGGGATTGCTTAACGGCATCATGGTCTCCTACTTAAACCTGCCGCCGTTTATCGCCACCTTGGGTATGATGATGATGGGCATGGGATTTGGCGCGATTGTGACCAAAGTTCAGACCATGCGATACCCCACATTCGGTACCGAAGCCGGCTGGTTTAAAAATGTCTTTTATAAGACATCAAGTGGCCTTCCGCTGGGCGCCTTCTGGCTCGCCGGATTCTTCATCATCGCGTACATCCTTTTAAACAAAACAAAATTTGGTCGATACACATTTGCTATCGGATCAAACAAAGAAGCTGCCAGGCTTTCGGGTATCAGAATTCGCCCGTGGCTGACAGCGGTATACACATTCAGCGGCTTTTGCTGCGGTCTTGCCGGCGTCATGTACGCGGCCGTTTACACCTCCATTATCCCGTCAACCGGTAATGGACAGGAACTCTTGGGAATCGCCGGTGTGGTTATCGGCGGAACCAGTATGAGCGGCGGTACAGGGACCTTGGTCGGAACCATCATCGGTGTTTTTATCATGAGCGTTCTAAAACAGGGTTTGATGTCGATGGGTCTGCAGAGCCACTGGCAGACATTCTTCACCGGCGTGGTTGTGATCGGCGCGGTTCTTTTGGACCAATACCGTATCAGCAGAGGCAGCCAGGTGAAGAAGTCATAAAAACGATGTCCTCGGGGGAACCCGTTGGAGAATAAAAAGGAGGAAAAAAATGAAAAAAGTTCTATTTTTGATGCTGACGGCACTCATGGTATTTTCTCTGGTCGCTTGCAACGCTAGCACACCGGCCACAACAGAAGATACTGCTGCTCAGGAAGAAGTTGTTGCGGAAGACACAACGGTTGAAGTACCGTACATCGCGGTTATTTCTAAGGGCTTCCAGCACAAATTCTGGCAGACGGTTATGTCCGGTGCTGAAGCTGCGGCTGCAGATTACGGCGTAGAAATCACTTTCGACGGCCCGCCTTCAGAATCCGACATCAGCGTTCAGGTTGACATGGTTAACGCCGCGCTGGCGAAGAATCCCGCTGCGCTGTGCTTAGCTGCTCTGGATACCGAATCTTTGAACGAACAGCTGAATACCTGCCTTGAAAAAGGTATTCCGGTTATCGGGTTTGACTCCGGTGTTCCGAATGCTCCCGAAGGTTCTATCGTTTCCACCGCTTCGACCGACAACACGGCTGCTGGCGCTTTGGCGGCAGAAACCATGTATGCAAACGAAGGCATCGCTGCGGCTGTTGCTGGTGCTTCGGTAAGCGCTCCAGTTGTTATCAGCGTAATCAGCCAGGATGCTACATCGGCTTCTATCACAGGACGTACTGACGGCTTTGTTGCCAAGATGTTCGAACTCTGTGACGCAGCACAACCCGGCCTGGTTGCTGTAGTCTTTGACCAGCATACCCGGGTCGGGCAGCGG
>CALMFG010000011.1 GCA_937863465.1 uncultured Clostridia bacterium | reverse complement strand
CATATTCAGCGTCTTCGATGCAGAACGAATGGCTGATGAATATATCCTGTCCGTCGAGATTAACCACCTTGTCGGCCATTTTCTCCACCAGAAGGTTTAATGCTTTCTTTCTGCCCCGCACTTTTTCTCTCGGAATCAGATGTCCGTCGTTGTCCACGTTAAGGACCGGTTTAATTTGCAATGCCGTGCCGATAAACGCCGCCGCGCCGGATACGCGTCCGCCGCGCTTTAGGTGATGCAGGTCGTCCACGGTAAACCAGTGATTGACCTTCAGCTTGGTCTCTTCGATATACGCCGCCACATCATCAATGCTCTTCCCTTCGGCCTTTTTCTTGATGGCCTCGTTGACCAGAAGCCCGTAGCCTAAGGATGCGCACAGCGAATCGATGAGGATAATCTTGCGTTTGGGGTATTTTTCTTTCAGCTCGTCGACAGCAATCCGCGCCGAGTTGTAACTGCCTGAAAGACCGGACGAAAACTCGATGTGCAGGATATCGAACCCCGCGTCCAGATACTCGGTAAACAGTTCAACATATTCCGATGCGTTGACTTGCGAAGTCACCGGCTCCTTGCCGCCCAAAAGCTTGTCGTAGAAATCCTTTGCTGAAATCGAATTGAATCCGTCATCCTTGGATTCCACGTTTTCAATGTAGTACTTGTAGCTTAGCGGCCTTAAGCCGTATTTTGCCAAATAATCATTCGGCAAATCCGCCACGTACGAGATTGAGAGTTTAAAGTCAGCCATATACTGTTCCTCCATAAAAAATGATTTTTTATATTAGAGTCAGTAATTAATCAAATGAATTCATCAATTACTACTCTTTTTTTGCATTAATTCAAATAGTCGCCGAAAGTGATCGTCACCAGCGTTTGCCGGTTGCCCGAATCCTTGGTGCTGTATAGGGATACCGCCATCGCTTCGCCGCTCCAGGACACATCGAAAGCCTTGTTGTCGCTTTTGTCCGAGCGGAACGCGTCAGCGTACTGTTCATCCATGTACTGAATGATTTCCCCATTCAGGCTTTTCATACCGCGCGCGGATTCGTTTGGGCTAAAGAGCGTCATCTCAATCCTTTTCAGCGAACTGCCTTTAAAGACGTGCCGCGCTGAAAGCAGTACCGTGTCCGCCGGTTTGTACACATACTCCACAATGCTGGATGTGCTCTCGCTGTTGTTTTTGGTCTCGCCAGAGACCACGCTTAAGATGCCGTCGCCCAGTGCGCTTTCGCAGAACGGCAGCTTGAACACAGCCACCGATGTGCCGCTGTAACTGGACTCATAATAACTTAACACCGCATGTGTATCCAGATTTTCATCCACCGAGTAGCTTAAAGTAATCTCGGCGTTGTTTTTGTCCCAGACCACTTTGGGATTCGTGTTCAGGGCGCTGTAGATGTCCTGCGTATATCCTTCATCCGGATAGCCGAAGAATTTCATGCACTCATCGTAGACGTTCTGGACATCCTGCTCCGCAGTGTCACTGGCAAAATCGAAAAAGAATTCCACGCTGGACAGTGTACCGCCCGCACTGAACGAATAAACCAGTGTTGCGGGAACGGTTAAAAAAGTGGTTTCATAAGCGATTTTCGTGTTTTCAGAAAAATTATATGCGCTCGACCGGGTTTCGCTGGATATCAGTTGGCTAATCGTGGTATCCTTGCTATAGGTATCCGCTTTTTGAGTCGTCATATCCACCCGCATAATTTTGCGGCGAAAAAGTGACATCTCTTCGGTCGATGACGCACATGATGTGAACACAAACGCCGTCAGCAGAACCATAATCAGCCATCTTAATTGTTTCAGCCGGTATTTTGATGTGCGCTGGGTCATATCTCGCGTGTTTTTCATCACATTAAATTATACAATATCCGCATCGGATAATATATTAAATTTTTAAAAACATAGCCAGTCGGTTTTGCATTCTCCCGCCTTTTGCTATATAATACTTTTCGATAAAGATTAAACGAAAGAACGGTTATATGAGGTTATAATTGATGACAAAACGACTGACCATTATCGCGCTGTGCACGATTTTTCTTTTGACTGCGCTGACCGCCTGCGGAAAATCGGGCAAGAATTCCCCCGAACCGACGCCGCTCACCAGCGGAGCATCTGCCGCACCGTCGGACTCCCGCCCCATGATTGGCGTCAGTCTGTCCAGTGAGTCCCCGTTTAATCAGGTATTCGCCGAATCCTTCAGTGCTGTGTTTAAGGACAGCGATTATCAGGTAAAGGTCGTCTATGCTGACGGTGATTACAACAAACAGGTCGCTGATTTAGCCGATCTGATGACCGAGAACGTTAAGATTCTGGTCATCGACCCCGCCGATTTGGATAATCTCGAGTATATCTTGAGCGAATACGAAGTCGCGAATATTCCGGTCATCAATCTGACCGAATCGATTAATGCTTACACCAAGATGCTGATCGGCCCCTTTTACCGCAACATGGGCAAAAAGATCGGTGATTATACCTTCCAAAAACTGGCCAATGCCACCGACTACCGTTTCGAGACCAACACGGTCTTCTTACGCGGCAGTGTAGATTCCTCCAAGATGCAGGGCATCTATGACGGTTTCCTGGAAGCCGTCGGTGAGAGCCGATATAACACGCTGATTGCATCGCCCTACTGCAACTATGACCACGCCAAAGCAAAAGAAGAGATGGCCAGCATCTTAAGCCAATACGACGTCCATTGCGTCTTTGCCGAAACCGGTGATATGGCGTTGGCCGCCATTGAAGCCATCGATGAAGCGGGAAAAAGCGGCATCGTCATCACCACCATCGGCGGTGAACCCGAAGTGCTGGAAGAGGTGAAATCAGGCAGAATTGACGCCACGATCATCTATGCGCCCGACGATATGGCCAAAGTGGCCGCCACTTACGTCAAGCGGATTTTAAAAGACGGCTCAGATCTTCTGCTTCCGCAGTTTGTCGAGCTGAACTACGAAATCATCACCCCGAAAAACGTCACCAGCTATCTGAACGCAGACACCGTTTATGCGAGGGCCACCAAGTCCACCGAACTGCCGGCCGACCCCGTGCCCACGCCGTCTGCATCGCCTTCTGCGAGTGCTACAGAATAACTATCCAAGCACAAATAAAATAACGGCTGCCGAAAGGCAGCCGTTTTGTTTATCGCTGTTAATCATACATTCCGGCAAAGTCGATGGTGGCCAAGTCTTTCAGCGGCAGTTTCACCGGCTGTTTTTGCTTGGAAGACAGCAGCATGGCGAAAATCACTTCAATCGCGTCCCGTCCGGCTTTTGCGTCCACAAAAATCGGCTCTTTGCCCGCCAGGAAAGCCGCGAAGTTTTCATACACCGGCCGGTGTTTGTCGCCTTTCGCGGGCTGTGCCAGCTTCTCGTAGCTTTGCACCACTTCGCCCGGAATCGGGTCATCCTTCACGTTCCACTCCACAATCTTGGATACCGAAGGTCCCACCAGTTTGGCGGTTCCTGTCTCGCCAAAGACGTACAGCGTCTCCTCCAGATTTTTGGGGTATACGTTAATCGTACCCTCGATAAACCCATAGGAACCGTTCTTCATTTTGATGAGCCCAAGGCCCATGTCGTCGGTCTCAATGTAAGGGTGCGCCAGTCGGTCGGTGTAGGCGAATACTTCGTCAATCTCGCCGCCCATCACCCAGCGCAAAATGTCGATGTTGTGGATGCACTGGTTAAACAGTGTGCCGCCGTCGGCCGCCCAGGTGCCCCGCCAGGACGCGGCTTTAAAATATTCTTCGTCGCGGTTCCAACGGATATGCGCACAGCCGTGCAGCAGCCGTCCAAAGTCGCCGTGCTCTATGGCGTGCTTCAGCTGTTTAACGGCCGGATTAAACCGGTTCTGCAGGGAAACCGCCACAGCTACGTTCTTCTTTTCGGCCGCGTTGATCACCGCGTCGGCGTCTTTCAGCGAAAGCGCAATCGGCTTTTCTATCAGCACATGGAAACCCGCGTCAATGCAGTCCAGCGCGATTCGTGCATGCGAACCGCTGTCGGTCGCAATGGTGATGAAATCCGCGTCGGTTTCTTTCAGCAGATGATGATAATCGCCGCAAACCGCCACGTTCTTCTTCTCATCGTCGTTTAAAGATGATCCCGAAAGCACCCGCTGGATGTTATCCGGCGACAAATCGCAAAAAGCGCTGAGGCGCAGGCCCGCCATTTTGGCCGCTTCGATATGCTGTTCGGATATCCGGCTGGCGCCGATCATCGCGTATGAATATTCTGCCATAGTTTATCCTTTATAAAACGATTCGAACGCCTTGAAGATGCGCGCAAAATCCTTATCATCCAAATAAGGATGCATGGGGATGCTGAGCACGCTCTGGCTTAAAGCCACCGACACCGGATAGTCCTCTGCTTTCAGCCCTAAGTACTTAAAAGCGCCGAGAAGCGGCAGTGGCGCGCGGTAGTATACCGCCGTGGGGATGCCGCTGGCTTTTAAAAATCCGGTCAGGCGCTCCCGCTCGCCGTTTCGAAGCTTGATGGTATACTGCGCAAAGGCCGAGACATACCCTTCGGGTATCTGCGGCACATCCACATATTCCTTAAGGCCTTCGGCATAGATGGCGGCCACCTGCTGGCGTCTTTCCATCTCGTCGTCGAATATTTTGAGTTTTTCCAGCAGAATGCCGGCCTGCACGGTGTCGATACGCGCGTTGAGGCCGATTCTGACATTGTCGTATTTATCTGTTCCCTGTCCATGCACACGGAGCGAACGCATCACCGCGGCCAGTTCATCATCATCGGTGAAAACCGCGCCGCCGTCGCCGTAGCATCCCAAAGGCTTGGCCGGGAAGAAGGACGTACAGCCCACATCCCCGAACGTGCCGGATTTTCTGCCGTTGTGCGAAGCGCCAAAGCTCTGCGCCGCGTCTTCAATCACCTTCATGCCATATTTATCGGCAACTTTGCGAACCGCGTCATAATCCATGACCAGACCAAACAGACTGACCGTCACAATGGCTTTCAGATTCAGCTTGGTGTTCTTCTTGGTTTCCTTCACCGCTTCTTCCAGCTTGTCGATATCCATGTTGAAGGTCACGGGGTCCACGTCTACAAAAATCGGCGTGGCACCGACTAGCGCGATGGTCTCGGCTGTGGCAAAAAAGGTGAACGCGGAAGTGAACACCGCATCCCCGGCTTTAACGCCCATGGCCATCAGCGCCAACGAGAGCGCATCGGTTCCGCTGGAGCAGGAGATGGTGTTTTTAACGCCGACATATTCGGACAGCTGTTTTTCCAGCTCAGCCACCTCGGGGCCCATGATGTAGTGCCCGTGCGCCATAATCCGGTCGAAGGATTTTTTGACGCCGCCCTCAATGCGCTTCTGCTGAGCAGCCAGGTCGATCAGCGCCATCGGCTTGTCCTCGGCCAGATTCAAAAGCACCTGTCTTCCCTGCTCGGTGATGGCTTTCAGCGCATCCTCGGCTTTGTCCCTGGCTTCGCCCGCTTCTTTCAGCAGGCCTTCGGCGCGCTTCATCATTTCGTTTTTTATATTCTCAGTGCGTGTTTTAATCGTATTCAAATCCATTGTCATTACCTCTACAGCAGCCAGATTTTATCGCGGTTTTCAAATCCCTTGAAACCATTTTTGGTGTCGAAAATCGCCTTTGCGTTTTTCTTAATCATCGCGTAGTCATACGCTGTGTGGTTGGTCAAAAGCAGCACCAGATCGGCGTCTGCCACCTCTTTTTCGGTGATGCCGTCTGCGCCCTGACGCATCTTGCCCGCCAGCTTAAATTCCTTGATATGCGGATCGTAGATGGTGAGATTGGCGCCCATTTCCTCCAAAAGCTCAATAATCTTCAATGATGGGCTTTCGCGGTAATCGTCGATATCTGATTTGTAGGCGACGCCAAGCAAAATGATGTTGGCGCCGTTGACCGACTTTTTGAAGCCGTTCAAAATGCGCGACGCTTTTTCCACCACGAAGTTCGGCATGCTCTCATTAATCTCGCCGCTGGTCTCAATCAGGCGAATAGAGTAGTCGTATTCCCGCGCCTTCCAGGATAGATAGTACGGGTCAATCGGGATGCAGTGTCCGCCGAGGCCCGGGCCCGGATAGAAGGGCTGGAAGCCGTACGGCTTGGTGCTGGCCGCGTCCACCACTTCCCAGATGTCGATGTTCATGCGGTCGCACAGCATGGCCATCTCGTTGATGAGCGCGATATTGATGTTGCGGTAGGTGTTTTCCAGAATCTTTTCCATCTCGGCCACAGCCGGACTGGTTGCGCGGAAAATCTCGGTTTCCAGCACGTTTTCGTAGAGAGTGGCCGCCACTTCGGTGCAGGCGGCTGTGATGCCCCCCACCACCTTGGGTGTGTTTTTGGTCTTGTAGATTTTGTTGCCCGGGTCGATGCGTTCGGGCGAAAAGGCCAGGAAGAAATCCTCGCCGCATTTAAGGCCGCTTTCTTCCAGAATCGGCCTCATCACTTCCTCGGTCGTGCCGGGATAGGTGGTGCTTTCCAGAACAATCAGCATGCCTTTATGCATGCGTTTGGAGATTTCAATCGCGCTGGCCTGCACATAGGAGATGTCCGGCTGGCGGTATTTATCCAGCGGGGTCGGCACGCAGATGGCCACACAGTCCATCTCTTTGACCACATCAAAATTCGCGGTGGCCGAAAGCTTTCCGCTGCTGACCAACTGCTTTAAGTCGTCATCGACGACGTCACCAATATAGTTGATGCCCTTGTTGACAAGATCCACCTTCTGGGCGTTCACATCAAATCCGGTTACATGGTATCCCACTTTTGCTTTTTCCACCGCCAGAGGCAAGCCCACATAGCCCAGTCCGATGACCGCAATCTCTGCGCTTTTATCTTTGATTTTCTTAATCAGCTGTTCTTTCATACGCACCATTTCCTTTTCTTATATGTAATAATCTTTAATAAACTTATATGTTGTCAAAGCTGGAGATAATCTCCCGCTCTTCACTGTCATCAAATTTCGGAACGATGCGCCAAATGGCTTCAATCATCTTGGCGTCGTCCGTCTCAATTTTCTCCATCTCGGCCAGCGCTTTTTTAAGGCCGTTCGTATCTTCGCGATTGTTCAGACAGAAGATTTTATCCATCTCGGTTTTAGTCACCGTTTCGTCCATGAAGGAAAGTTCCTCAAACATCTTCTCGCCGGGGCGAAGTCCCGTGTAGACAATCTTGATGTCGGTGTCCGGCTCAAACCCGCAGAGCTTAATCATATTGCGCGCCAGTGTATCAATCTTGACCGGCGTACCCATATCCAGCATGAAGATCTCGCCGCCCTTGGCCATGGCGCCCGCCTGCAGTACCAGCTGTGCCGCTTCGGGGATGGTCATAAAGAACCGCGTCACGTCCTTATGTGTCACAGTCACCGGGCCGCCTTCTCTGATTTGTCGCTCAAACAGCGGAATCACCGAGCCATGCGAACCCAGCACATTGCCAAACCGTACAGACGTGAAGATGGTCTTGGAACGCTTGCTTAAATCCACAATAATCATTTCGGCGATGCGTTTGGTAGCCCCCATCACGTTGGTGGGGCGAACCGCTTTGTCCGAAGAGATCATCACAAACCGCTCGACGCCGTTGGCGTCCGCCGCCTCGGCCACGTTGCGTGTGCCGATGACGTTGTTGCTGAACGCCCGGATGGGGTTGTTCTCCATCAGCGGCACATGCTTGTGCGCCGCCGCGTGCAGAATTACCTGAGGCTTATGTTTTTCTACAATGTGTGTAATTTCTTTCTTCCCGGCGACCGAACCAATCTCGATCACCGCTTCGATGGCCGGATGCCGTTCGCGCATCTCACAGAAAAGCTCATAGGTGGTGTTTTCGTAGATATCGACCATCACGACTTTTTTGGGTGCAAACCGTAAGAGCTGGCGAATCAGCTCGGAGCCGATGGAGCCGCCCGCGCCGGTCACCATAACCGTTTTCCCGGCGAGATACCCGGATATCGATTCGGTATTAAGGTCGGCCGGATTCCGCTCCAGGAGGTCTTCAATGGCCACCTCACGGAAGCTGGTCACGGTTACGCTCTCGTCCACGATGTCGTAGATGGACGGGATGGTTTTGGTTTTAAGGCCCGTATCGGCACAGCGTTTTAGAATATCGCGCTTCTTAGCCGCGTCGATTTTATTGATACAGAAGATAATTTCGTCAATCTCATAGCGGCGTGCAGCCTTTTCGATATCGGCCAGCGTGCCCACCACTTTCACGCCGTTGATAAAACGGTTCTGCTTGTGGTCGGAGTCGTCCAGCACGGCCACCACGTTGTAATGCGCTTTGTACTTTAAGTCTTCAATCACCTGCCGCGCCGCGTCTCCCGCGCCGATCAGCATGACCTTCACAGGGTTTTCCACCTTGTGCTTGCCGTAGCGGATGTTGCTGAAGATGCTGAAGATGATGCCCATGGCCAGACGCACGCCCACCGTCAGGTAGGTGGCAATGAACATGGTCAGAATATAGACCGAATACGGCAGACGGTTTGAGAACAACAGCGCATAAAACAGTACCAGAATCGGGGCGATCAGGTTAGCGATAAAGCAATAGCGAATCTCATCCCACATCTTCTGGGTGAAGACCATCATATATACGCGGGACAGGTTAAACACCACCAGATAGATGATGGATATGGGCAGCATGGTCTGCATGTATATATCCGTGTAGCCCAAATCCCCGGTGCGGATGAAACGGAACTGGATGGCCAGATAGAAAGCTCCATTAATCAGCAGCAGGTCCAGCAGCATGGACACGAGTTGTAAAACACTGAATCTTTTACGCAATGCGTTTTCCCCCAAAAAGGCAAGGACAGGACGGAACATCGTCCGCCCGAATCATTTTAGTTTTCTTAACTTAACTAGCATTATACAATATAAAACAGAATAAAAGAAGGATCCGGCATATTTCAATTTACCCCCTCCTTACATATACTTTTTCGCATGAGTACTTCTAAATATCAACTGGCTCAATAAAACAAAAGTGCAAGGAATCAGTTAAAATTCACAATGATATATTCTTCCTCTTCTTTGATATAGCCGGGTTTCGGATAACTCGGCATATCCTCGGCAATCTCTCTTCCCTCTTCATAATACTCCTCGGTGGCGTCAGTAAAGGCATGCCCATGGATCCTAAAAAAGTCGAGTAAAAGATATGAATAAGGATTCGCCTTTTCGCGATAGTTTGAGTATTGATTGAAATATTGAACGCCGTTATATTCTCCCGGAATCGTCCGCGTGTCGGGTGAGTTCTCTACCCAGCCGATAAACAGAATCGGTTTTGATGCGTCGTGATAAGTCTCAATTTCGTTTGAGATATTTTCTTCAATTTCTAAATCACGTTCATATCGCTTGTAGTCATTATAGAACCAATTATTCAGCACTCTGGTCTGGTTGATAACCAAAATTATAATCAGTATGCCATATATCACCCGCAGACGTTTGTTTCCCAGCGTAATCCACAACAGCATCATGGAAAAACCAACAAATACGGCCAACGCCGAATCTGTCCGATACGGAAGCGTGCCCCCTTTGACGATATTTAGCGATACGATCGAAAGATACATAAGCAAAAGTAAAATAAATAATACGGGCCTTTTTTTCTTGATCGCCCAATAAATTGTACTGATTAAGATAATCCCGCAGGCCAACAGCAGAACGAATATCGGCAGATATGTTTTCGCAATGATCGCATACTTGCTGATCAAACCCCAGAAGAGATTTTTCACAATGACCAGCGCCGATGTGTCCAGCCAGAATATTCTGGTATTTGCTGCGCCCACCGCCACTTCCGGTTGGTAAAACAATTGTATGATTCGCAGCAGGGCCCATTCGCAAACCACAGCAATCAGCAGGACAGCCGCAAAGCTAAGCATTTTTTTCACGATTTGTCCGGCGTTTTTCAAATTATCGCCAAATATGATTTCAAGCATGAAAATCATCAGCATGCCGGCTAGAAAAACGGCGGCAAAAGATTCATTAAGCGATATGACAAACACCATCAAGATGCTGGCAAGCACGCCAAAACCCAAGTTTTTTTTGCTAAACGCTTCGTGGCAGCCCATCAGAGCCATTGCGGTCAGCCCATATCCCAACGGGAAATCCAAAGGCAGGAAGATAAAGTGCTCATTGATAATCGGATAGGATACCAGAACGGTTGAAAAGATTGTACAGGCCGTGGAATTGATATTCTCCCCGCCGACACGTTTGAATAGAATGCACCACATCAGCGACGAGAAATACAGTACGATAACACTAAGGGCGTTTACCCAGAACGGCGGATACGTATACGCTCCAAACAGGATATCCAACAGCACCTGCGTAATTCTGCCTTGTGATATTGCACCGCCTTGTACGTAATATAGCTCATGGGCATTATTATCAACACCGATACTGTAATGCGTGATTGTAAATCCATATCCCAGGACACAAACCAGAGCCAGAATCAGCAGCGATGCTTTATTCTTTAAGAAAAATGTTTTAAAAATATCCCGATATTCCTGAAAAACCTGTTTCATACGATGTTCCATTCCTTGTTCCTCAATCGATGCGCCAGCGGTTCTCATCCGGTTTTCCCTTTGTTCTTGCCCGTTATATTGTGCTCCCGCTAAAAGTTGTTTCTGTGAATTATATCATCAATCCGTATACATTACCATATTATATGGCCCAAAGCGCTTCAGCTCCCCTGCTTGCTGTTTTCGGGCGCAAACGCACTTAAGATGTTTAGGGTCAGCACAAAGACGCAGAACGGATAGATGTGCATCAGCATCCGATTCCCGGAATCCGACCAGTAGATGTGCAGGGTCGAAGACCGAATAGCAAACAGAATCAGCATCATTAAAAGAAATATCGGAATCAGCCATTCTAAAAACATCTCTTTCTTCTTACTGACCAATGCCGCCGCGATGCCAAAACCCGCTACCGCCAGCCAGGTAACCTTCCAGTAACCATAGTAGAATATATTCTGATACATCGCTTTTAAGTTGATGATGAGTTTTCCCATATCCATCACGCTGAGTCCCACGGCACCCAACATCAGCGCACCCATAAACAAACCGAAGAGGATGCGATTATATTGGCTGAAGAACTTATCTTTGAGGAAGATATACAGCCCAATGATGAGGTATGCTGCTGCCACCAGCATCGACCGCCCCACCGTTAAAAATTGTCCGTTGAAACCGGCCGGAGACTGGATATAGAAGCTGACATACCAGAGCGCGACGATGATAAAAAGTCCGCCTGTGTAATACAGCAGATGTTTGTTCTCGATTTTGGTATGCGCGAAATACGCCATAAAAACGGCCGCCAGTAGGGGCCCTTCCACACGGGAAAAACAGAAAGCCGCCATAAAAAAGAAGCTTAATGCTACATCGGCGGGTTTTTCATCGCGGCTGTAGCGATACATATAGACCGCCGCGAAGAACAGCGTATACGCCGCGAACAGATTGGGCACCAGGCAGATACCCAGGAACAGGTAAAAGAAATTGACACCTAAAAGTCCGGTGGCCAGCGCGCTTAAGCCAAGCGCTTTTCTGTCATCAAATCCCATGCGGCGGATTTCGTCCCTGATGTGATATCCAAACAAAAGCGTACACATGACGAGAAACAGATTTTGAATGGCGTAGGCATAATCGAAGCCGAAGAATGCGGCGATAGAATTAATCAAGGTCGGGACAAACGGGTGTCCGCTGACCTGATAGATGAAATAGTCCCGAATAAAGCCTTGCGACGCATACATCTTGCCCAAGCCCATATATTCCACACTGTCGAAAGAAAGTACGTCCATGGGCACGAAGGAAAGCATGGCGGCCGCAGCGGCCGTACCCGTCAGCCACAAGACAAACATCCAGCCCTCGCTTTTCTTAAACCAAAGCGCTTCCGCTTCGCCCCGATGTGCCGCCCGCCAATAGAGAACTACCACCACAGCCAGATACACAGCCATTACGGCCAGATAGGTGTAGCGGACGATCAGAATGATGATGAGAGACGAAATCAGCTCGAAAACCAAGAGTCCGACCAGAAAGGACAGCAGGTACACCTGCGTCTGTCCCAGCCGACTGCGGAACGGCCAGAGCACCACCCATCCCATTAAGTAAAGGACGACGATGGACAGTGTCTGCTTGACGGCATTGGCGTTGAAGTTCTCCCCCACCGCCGTGCCAATCTGCTCGGTCTTGTCGGCAACCGATGTCATATACAACCCGAAGACGGTCATGGCAGTGATTGCAGCAATCCATATCAGAAATCCCGTAAGTATCGGTCTTTTTTTCGTCATCTCGGCCTCTCCTTCAGCTCGGCAAAGGTCTCGGGCGTCATAAAGAACATGCACATCTGTCTCCCCCACAGCACAATCACGTCGTCCGAATCCATCACATTATAGAAGAAATAAGCGTTAATCTCGCGGTAATAATCCCAGCTGACCATCTCGTATTCATCGGTTTTTGCCTTTAGGAAAGCTAAATCGTCGTCAGTCAAAAATCCGTACGGTTCTTCCAGCGTCTGAATCGACTTGACCGAGGATTTCACGCTGGCCATGTAGCTGTGGGCAATGGCCGAAAGCTGATCGTCTTCGCGGTCGAAATACGTGACCGTGGGATCCAATATCAGCGTTTTGCCCGCCAAATACTCCTGCAGCTTGACCGAGGTCTCCAATGACACCGGAAAATAACGATTGAACACGGTCGTAGTGTTGTGCGGCACAAAATAGCTGGAGTTTAAAAGATACGCATTGAACAGTACTGCGCCCAGTGCCGCGGATAGAAGCACCCATTTCAGCGCTTTGTTCAGTTTCGCCTTTTTCTTTAAGATCATCACAATCGCCGCGATGACCGCCGTCACCGCCAGCAGTGCCAAAACGCCGAGCATCGCCCATTTGGCGCTGTTTAACGTATAAAAAACATAAGTATAGGTTCCTGCCAGCAAAAACAAAAACAGTGCCCCGGCCAGAATCCATCGAGCGGGCGTAAGGCCTGTTTTATCATTGCTTTTCTTTCTTTTATTATCCAAGCTTCAGTCCCTCGTCGTTCATGAGTCGGCGGTACAAAATGTCGATGATCCGTGCATATTCGCCCCGCGAATAGAACGGCGTTTCCGCATTCCCGTACACCGCTTTGAATACTCGGCTCCGCATTTCCACCATCTCGGCGTCGCAGAGCGCGGTATCCCCGATCAGCGACAGATAGGAGTTGGTCGAATGCATGCGGTAATGGTAGGCTGTCTGACTGCAAAAACACACCCGCGTTGTCAGGGCGGCGCGCATCAGAAAATCCCAGTCGTGAATGTACTGAAAATCGCGGAACAGACCAATCTCTTCAATCAGCGACCGTCGGAAGAACAGATTGCCCGAGCTGATGGCCAGATTGTCCTGGCACAGCCGGAAGAACATGGTTTCGCTGTCGATACCCTTCTGCAGTTCCGAAAACGGGGAATCCGTCTTGCGGTTTCCCTTTTCGTCCACCACCTCGACGCGCGAAAACCCGATGCCCGCCTCGTTGATATTCAAACAGCTAATCATCAAATCAAAGCGGTCGGCGTCGTAAAAATCATCCGAGTTTAAGACAGCGATATATTCGCCTTGCGTCATGTTCACCGCTTCATCAATGCTGCTGTGCGCGCCCGCGTTTTTCTTGTGGGCAACAAAGCGCAAGCTGTGGAACCGGCCAGCCTTTTCCCAGGCGTCAAACAGGGTTTTGATAATCCGGGGTGAAGCGTCGCGGCTGCAGTCGTCCACCACAATCAGCTCAATCTTCTGATAGGTCTGATGATAGATGGAGACCAGCGCCTGCTCTACAAAATCCTCGTGATTGTAACAGGGCACCACCACCGAAACCAGGCCGGGCACCATCGGCGCCTTTCCGCTAAACGAAGGAACAGGCATTCCTTGTTTTCGGTTCAAAAACAGGTCTGCCTTTTCAAAGTTGTGCTTTCTCAGTTTTGATTGCGTCCTTTGCAGGAAAACGCCGAAGCCGTAACGCTTGATGACGCTTCTTGCCGCACGGACGGTGGTTTTTACGCCCATTTATCTATCCTTATACATGTTATCATAGTAGTTCTGATATTCACCGCTTAAGACCGAGTTCATCCACGCCGCGTTGGCCAGATACCAGTCAATGGTGAGGCCGATGCCTTCCTTGAACATCACAGTGGGTTCCCAGCCCAAGTCCCTTTTAATCTTGGCCGGGTCGATGGCGTAGCGGCGGTCGTGTCCCTGCCGGTCGCGCACATGCTTAATCAGCGTTTCGGGTTTGTCCAGCCGTTCCAGAATCAGGCTGACGATCTGGATGTTTTCCATCTCGTTGTGTCCGCCGATGTTGTAGACCTCGCCGCTTTTGGCTTTCCACAGAACCAGGTCGATGGCCGCGCAGTGGTCGTCCACATACAGCCAGTCCCGCACCTGTTTGCCGTCGCCGTACACCGGCAGTTCTTTGTCGGTCTTGGCGTTGTTCACCATCAGCGGAATCAGCTTTTCCGGGAACTGATAGGGGCCGTAGTTATTGGAGCACCGCGTGATGTTCAGCGGCAGTTTAAACGTTTTGTTGTAAGCGCGCGCAATCATGTCCGCCGCGGCCTTGGATGCCGAATAGGGGCTGTTGGGCGCAAGCGGGGTTTCCTCGGTGAAGTAACCTTCCCTGCCCAGCGCGCCGTATACCTCGTCGGTGGAAACCTGAAGGAACTTGACGCCGTCGCGGTAGGTGGGGTATCCGTCCTGGTCCTTGCCGGACTGCCATGCGTTTTTGGCGGTGTCCAGCAGAGCCTGCGTGCCCATCACGTTGGTGCGCAAAAACACCTCGGGGTCTTCGATGCTTCGGTCCACGTGCGATTCGGCCGCAAAGTTGACCACAAAGTCAAAATCGTAAGTCTGAAACAGGTCCTGCACCAGCGGCAGGTCGGCGATATCGCCTTTTTCAAACACATAGCGGCTTTCGTCGATGCCGCTTAAGTTCTCTAAATTCCCCGCATAGGTCAGGTTGTCCAGATTGACCACCTTGATATCATCGTGCTTTTTCAGTATGTATCGAATGTAGTTGGAGCCGATAAATCCGGCGCCGCCGGTAACCAGATAGGTCTTCATGTGTATATCCCCCTTATTTATCCTGATATTTGAAATTGGCCTGCTTAAAGGTCGGCAGGTTTTTGTCTTTGTCCGACAGTGTATATCCGCCTTCCAGATGCGGCCAAACGATGCCGATTTCGGGGTCGTCATACTTGATACCGCCCTCAAACTCCGGATAGTAAAAATCGGTGCATTTATAGAAAAACTCAGCCGTGTCGCTCAACACCAAAAACCCGTGCGCAAAGCCTTCGGGCAGGTAGAGCATCCGGCGGTTCTCCGCCGAAAGGATGATGCCGTCCCACTGGCCGTATGTCGGCGATCCGTCACGCAGATCCACCCCGACGTCAAAGACCTCGCCGCGGATGACGCGTACCAGCTTGCCCTGCGCGTGTGTCTTCTGGAAATGCAGTCCGCGAAGGACGCCCTTGCTTGAGCTGGACTGGTTATCCTGTACAAACGCCATGTCAAGGCCAATCTCGGCGAAAGCCGCCTGGTGGTAGGTCTCCATAAAGTAACCGCGCGCGTCTCCGAACACGGCGGGTTCAATGATCAGCATGCCTTCAATTCTTGTATCAATTCTGCTAAACTTGCTCATCCGTTATTCCGTTAATCAATCCTGTCTATAATATTCATCAAATATTGGCCGTAATCGGTTTTCAGCATCGGTTTAGCCAGCGTTTTGACCTGTTCCTTGTCGATGAATCCCATGCGGTAGGCAATTTCCTCGATGCAGGAGATATACAGCCCCTGACGCTTCTGGATGGTCTCCACAAACACCGCCGCTTCGCTTAAGCCGTCGTAGGTTCCTGTGTCCAGCCAGGCCATGCCGCGTCCCAGAATCTCGACATTCAGCCGGCCCTGTTTTAAGTAGTAATCGTTGACCGAAGTGATTTCCAATTCGCCTCTGGCCGAGGGTTTGATGTTCTTGGCCACGGTCACTACATCGGCATCATAGAAATACAGCCCGGGCACCGCGTAATGCGATTTCGGGTTCTCGGGTTTTTCTTCAATGGACAGCGCTTTACCGCTTGCATCAAACTCCACCACGCCGAAGCTTTGGGGTTCGTTGACATAATAGCCGAAGATGACGGCGTTTTCGCTGTTGGAAGCGCGCTGGACAATCTGAGAAAACCCGCGTCCGTAAAAGATGTTATCCCCCAAAACCAGTGTGCTGGGGCTGCCCGCCAAAAATTCCTCGCCGATGATAAACGCTTCGGCCAATCCGTTCGGCGCTTCCTGAACCCGGTACTCAAAGTGCATACCGAGATCGCTGCCGTCGCCCAGCAACTGCTCGAAGCGCGGCGAATCATATGGCGTTGAGATAATCAGCACCTCGCGGATGCCGGCCAGCATCAGAGTGGATAATGGATAATAAATCATGGGTTTATCGTAGATGGGTAAAAGCTGCTTGGAAACCGCCTTGGTGATGGGGTACAGACGCGTCCCCGAACCGCCAGCCAGAATAATGCCTTTTCTCTTCATCGAAAATATCCTTAGCGAACTGTTTTAATTGCAACACAAAAAAATCGTCCTGCAACGATTACAGTATATATCAGATTTTGATGACCCGTCAATAGAACAAGCAAAGGGCCGCCGATTTTATGCTTGAAAAAATCATGGCTGCCCATATATAATGGTCGTGATATATTCTAAAGAAGAAAGGCTAGGATTTAAGAAAATGTCCAATACGAAATTTTACTATAAAGAAGGAAAAGCGGGAGATTTTCCGTATATCGAGCTGGGATACGCCGGCGAAGCACATAGCCACAGTGTGAAGATTGCTGTGAAGGAAGCGAGCAATATGTTTTCATACATCATCGACGGCGACGAGACGCTGTACTACGACAGCCAGCTGCCGCTCCGTTCCTTTGCGGTCGGCATGCCCCTGCTGTTCCCCTTCCCCAACCGCATCACCGACGCCATGTACGTCTGGAAAGGCGTGACGCGCCTGCAGAAAAAAGACGGTATCCCCATCCAGCTGCATTCCATGCTGAATGACGAAACCACCTTCACCAACGATGCGCCGGTCGTTACCGACAAAAGCGCCAGCCTGACCACCCGCATCCGTGTGGACGAAAGCCACCCCATCTACTTGGGCTTCCCGTTCGCTTTTCTTCTGGAATTCACCTTTGTGGTCGATGAAAACGGCGTTTCGGTCATCCACCGCCTAAACAACCTGTCGGGCGAAGATATGCCCTACGGCATCGCCTACCACCCCTACTTCAACAAGCTCTCGGGCGAGGATGAGACCATCATCCACGTGCCCTGCACATACATGTACGAAGTGAAAACCGACGTGGAACCAGCCTTCTTCAACAAGACCGCGGCTGGTCTCGGCATGGTGCCCAACGTGATGCCCACCGGCAACCTTCTCGAAGTCGCGGGCACCGATTCGGATATTCTGGAACCCACCCCGGTCGGCAAGCTGGATCTGGACACGGTCTACACCAGCGTAGCCCCCAACCCGCCGGCCACCATCGAATACCGAAAACAGGGCTTCACGCTCAGCATCAGCGGCAGTGAGGAGTATCAGCACTATGTGGTCTTCACACCGAAAGGCAAGTCCTACTTCTGCATCGAACCGCAGACCTGTTCCACCGACGCCGTCAACCTGTATGCGCAAGGTTTGGAGCACGTTAACCTTTTGGTCTGCCCCGCTAAACAGAATATTGAAGGTGTTGTGCACTACAACTATACCTTTAAAAAATAATTGAAAATGCAAAGTGAGAGAAAATGAGCAAATTAACCATCGATTTTAATCACATGCTGGCCGAAAGCATCGGCGAGCACGGACTGACCAGCGCGGAAATCGCTGTCGAGACCCAAAAAGCGAAAGCCGTCTATGAGGCGCTGGAAGCCAAACGCCCCAGCACCGCATGGCGCGAACTGCCTTTTAACCAGAGCGAGATTGTGGCCGATATGGAGGCCACCGGCGAATATATTCGCAAAAACTTCGACGCGTTTGTCGTGCTCGGCATCGGCGGATCGGCTTTAGGCTCCAAGGCACTGTTCACCGCGCTAAAGCACCTGCATCACAATGAACTTCCCGCCGAACGACGCGGCGCACCGCGCTTCTATGTGGTGGACAACGTGGACCCCGACAAAATGAACGCGATGTTCGACATTCTCGACGTCAAGAAAACCGCGTTCCACGTCATCTCCAAATCGGGCAACACGGTGGAGACCGCGGCGCAGTTTGCGCTGGTTCTGGCCGAGCTTAAGAAAGTCTTAGGCGACGATTACAAAAAGAACATTGTGGTCACCACCGACAAGGAAAAAGGCAACATGAAGCGCATCGCGGACGACAACGGCTTTAAGACCTTCATCGTTCCCGACGGCGTGGGCGGCCGGTTCAGCGTGTTCTCCCCCGTGGGACTGCTCTCAGCGGCCGTTCTCGGCATCGACATTGACGGACTGCTGAAAGGCGCGGGCGACATGGACACCATGAGCCGCACGGCTGATATTTCGGTCAATCCGGCGTTTATGTACGCTTCGCTGTTTGTGGCGGCCATGAAAAAAGGTGTGAATATCTCGGTGGTCATGCCGTATGCCGACGGGCTTTTGTTCACCGCCGAATGGTACGCACAGCTGTGGGCTGAGAGTCTCGGCAAGCA
>CALMFG010000010.1 GCA_937863465.1 uncultured Clostridia bacterium | reverse complement strand
TCAAGCCCGATATACTGCTGGCATGCGGGCCCACGCCCATGCTCAAAGCGCTGAAAATCCTGATGGCGGAATACGATATTCCGGCCTATGGTTCGGTGGAAGAACGTATGGGGTGCGGGATGGGCGGATGTGCGGTATGCGCCTGTAAAACGAAAGACGGATACAAAAAGGCCTGCGTTGAGGGGCCGGTATTTCCTTTAAGCGAGGTGGTATTCGAATGATAGACACACGAATCGATCTTGCTGGAATATCGCTTAAAAACCCGATTATCGCGGCCAGCGGCACTTTTGCATTTGGCGAATATTTTGATGATTATATGGACATCTCACGGCTCGGCGGTATATCGCTGAAAGCCCTCACTGCCGAACCGCGGGAAGGCAATGCACCCCCGCGAATCGCCGAAACGGCCAGCGGCGTGCTGAACGCCGTGGGTTTGCAGAATCCGGGCATCGACCGATTCTTAAGTGAAATTTACCCGAAAATAAAAGCTATCGATACCTGCCTCATCGCCAATGTTTCGGGTTCGGTGATTGAGGATTATATTACCGTCATCGAAAAACTGAACGATACAGATATCCCATTGATTGAGCTAAACATCTCCTGCCCCAACGTGAAATGCGGCGGGATGCAGTTTGGCGCCACACCCGAATCCGCGGCGGAAGCGACTAAAGCCGCGAGAAGAGCGACGGGCAAAAAACTGATGGTGAAATTATCACCCAATGTGACCGATATTGCCGGCATCGCGCGGGCGGTAGAGGCCGAAGGGGCTGACGCGGTATCTTTGGTTAACACGTTCACCGGCATGGCGATAAACGCCAGAACCCGAAAGCCGATACTCGCCAATGTCACAGGCGGGTTAAGCGGCCCCGCGATTAAACCGATAGCGCTTCGCATGGTGAATCAGGTTTATCACGCGGTGAAGATTCCCGTGGTCGGCATGGGAGGCATCATGACAGGCGTGGACGCGGCCGAATTTATGATCGCAGGAGCCTCTGCGGTAATGGTGGGCACGGCCAATATGGTGAGCCCCAGCGCGACAATACGCATTATGAGTGAGTTTGAAACATTTATGAAAGAACAGAAAATTGAAAGGGCGGGCGATTTAACAGGATCGCTTGTGGTGGATTAGGATGGAAAAGGAAACAGCGATTGAGATTTTGAAAGCGACGGGCGTGATGCAGGAAGGACATTTTAAGTTGACATCCGGCCGACATTCTGATAAATATATGCAGTGTGCCAAGCTCTTTATCCAGCCCGAAACTTCGGCGGTGATGAGCCGCGCGCTGGCCGATAAATTTTTCGATATCGAAATCGATATGGTCGTTGGGCCCGCTATCGGCGGCATCATTCTGGCCTATGAAGTGGCCAGACAGCTGAAAACGCCAAACATCTTTGCCGAGCGCGAAAACGGCGCAATGACCTTCCGGCGCGGATTCGCCGTAGAACCCGGATCCAGGGTTCTGGTGGTGGAGGATGTGGTGACCACCGGCGGTTCGGTCAAGGAAGTCATGGAACTGGTGAAGGCCAGCGGTGCGGAAGTGGTGGGTGTGGGCGCCATTGTGGACCGCAGCAATGGAGCGGTGGATTTCGGCACACGCTTTGAAGCGGTGATTTCGATGGAGGTCATCTCCTATCCGCCCGAAGAATGCCCCATCTGCAAAACAGGCATGCCGATAACCAAACCCGGCAGCCGAGTATAGAAAAAAGAACAGGATTAGAATGGTACATACTTTTCGATATAACGATTACTTTTTGGCATTGGATGTGGAAAGCGGCTCGGTGCATGTGTTGAGCGAACTCGCATACGATGCCATCAACGCTTTAAATGCAGGACAGCCTTTAAGCTGTTTGACCAAAGACGCAACCAACAGTGAGCTGAACGAAGTGATGGGCGAAATCGCCGAGCTGAAAAAGCAGGGCGTTTTGTTCAGCGAAATGGAATATACACCGGATGATATCAAGTCATTCGACCCTGTGGCTAAGGCGCTCTGCCTCAATGTGACAACCGGCTGCAACCTGCGCTGTGAATACTGCTTTGCGGGCGCGGGTCATGTGCCGCACGAGAACATGAGTTTTGATGTGGCGAAAAAGGCCATTGATTTTTTAATAATGAATTCGCAGGACAGAGTCAATCTGGAAGTGGATTTCTTCGGCGGCGAGCCGACCTTGAACTTTGACGTGATAAAACAGACCGTCGCATACGCGCGGGGCAGGGAAGCCGAGAACGGAAAAAAATTTCGGTTTACTGT
>CALMFG010000009.1 GCA_937863465.1 uncultured Clostridia bacterium | reverse complement strand
ACTTGTGCGGAATTCACCGCAGTCTGCGATGCGATTAAAGCAAGCGGCGTAACCCCGATTTATGAACCGGTTTCTGATGGATGGCATCATGTCCTGTGGTTTGCTGAAATGGGCTGTGCCTATGAAAACATGGATCCCGGCTTGGTTGACAAACTGAACAACAACGAAACCACTTTCGCTGCAAGCGCTGTAATGGCGACAGCGATTGGCCAGATTAAAGAAATGGTTGACAAAGGATACTGGGGCGACAACTACATGGCCGATGCATACACCGATCAGCCTGCTAAAATCGCTTCCGGCGAATATGCGATGACCGTTGCTAATCAGGGTCTGCCGCAGTTGGTAGCAGATCAGGGCACGGGCCTCACAGTTGACGACATCGGATTCTTTGTAATGCCGATTCTCGACAACCAGATGCTGAACTACAATCCGGTTGGACCGACCAGATTTGTATACTCCGGTTCTGAAAATGCTAATGCTGCAAAACAGTACCTGGAATTCTTAGCTCGTCCCGAGAACCTGCAGTACATGATTGACAACGTAGCGAAATTCCAGTCTCTGCCGTTCACCGGTGTTACTCCCAAGTATGCTGGAACCATTAAAGATTTCTACGATGCTTATACTGATGTCGGAACCGTTCTGCAGACTGCGGTTAAGTACGTTAACCCGCAGTGGATGGAAATGGGCAAAGAAATCGTCAGCGTTATTCAGGGAACTGAAGACGCGGCAGCAATGCTCGGAAACATCGACAACAACAGAGCAGATCAGGCACAGGCGGCTCAAGATCCTGCTTGGTAAAAAATTAGATGTGTTTCTCGTAAGGAGCCTGGCGATTCCGCCGGCTCCTTATTTATTGATTCAAAATTGAAGGATGCGTTCTTAAAAAATTATAGGGGAAGTTATTTTAATGGTCTTATGAATAACTCAATTTTGTGGTATAAGAAACCAGCTGAAAGCTGGATACAATCGTTGCCGGTCGGAAACGGGCATATTGGATGCATGATTCGAAATCATCCGTTTGAAGATATTTTGAGTATCAATGACGACACGCTTTGGAGCGGGTATCCGCACGATTACACCAAAAAAGACTTTCGAAAAAACATGGCCGAAGTGCGCAGACTGATGATAGACGATGAACGCGTACAGGCCGAGAAAATAGTTGAGACAACGCTGACGAATCGATTTACACAAGCATACATGCCCTTTGGTGACATCTGCATCAAATCGAAGGCCGGGAAGGTCGGTGCATACCGGCGGGAATTGCGCATGGAAGAGGGCGTTGCATATTCGGAATACGTGAAAGATGGTAACTATGTCAAAACACAGACATTTGTAAGTTATCCGGATGATGTTCTGGTCCATTGCATTGCGACGGATGCGCCGACCGGTTTCGAACTCAGTTACAATAGTCCCCTTAAACATGAGGTCGCTTTTGACAAAGAAGGTTTCTGCGTGAAGGGAATAGCACCGAGCGACCTTGTGATTGCTGATGTGGGAGATTTTTATAGCAGTGAAAATAGTATTAATTATGATGAGATCAAAAAATCGACGGTGATCGAAGCCAGAGCACAATTCATATGCGACGGTGAGATTGTTGTACTGCCAGATCGGGTTTTACTACGAAACGCCACCACTATTCAAGTAGTATTTGCATGCGCGACGACTTTCAGTAAAGGTAGGAACTGCAAACAATATGCCCGAAAACGCGCGATACACGCCAGCAAAAAGAAATTCGCGGATTTACTTAAAACACATATCGATGACCATAGTGCACTATTTAACCGGGTGGAGATTGATACTGGGGGTACGGAAAACACGGCGGGTGAAGAAAGGTACGCTAGAATGAAGCTGGGGGTGGTCGATAATGCGGATATCAGCCTGCTGTTTAATTACGGACGATATCTGTTAATCGGTTCATCGCGCGCGGGTACGCAAGCGGCCAACCTGCAGGGGATTTGGAACCAGGACCTGATTCCGCCGTGGTGGTGCGGGTATACGCTCAACATCAACCTTCAGATGAATTATTGGCTGGCAGACCGAACGAATTTAAGTGAATGCTTTGAGCCGTTCACCGGATACGTGAAGCGTTTGTGCCAGGAAGGAAGAAAGACAGCGAGAAAAGATTATGGGACAAAAGGGTCAGTGGCCCATCATCAATCCGATATTTGGGCGCACTCAACGCCGGTAGGGTATGATATCTGCACGATTCCTTCCAGCGCGCGCTGGATGATGTGGAACATGGCGTTACCGTGGCTGTGCATTCAAATGGCGAACCATTATCTATATACCAAGGATAAAAGTTTTCTTCAAAAAGACTTAATGCCGGTGATGAAAAATGCGGCCGATTTTTTAATTGAGAATTTCTCGGAAATAAACGGATGTATATACAATATCCCTTCGACATCGCCAGAAAACATGTACATAGACGAAAAAGGGAATGACCTAGCGATCTGTAACATCAGCGCCATGGATATCGGTATATTACGTGAGTTCTTCGGCGTATATGCTCACTTAAGCAGGTTGGTTGGAGACGAGCGCACTGCCGAGAAAAGCCAAGTAGTCGCATCGAAAATCGCCGGATACCGGATTTCTCAACGTGGTGAACTACTTGAATGGGATAGAGAATTCACAGAGCCCGAGTTGGGGCACCGGCATTTCTCCATGCTGTTTGGGGTGTACCCCTGCAGCCATCTACTGGAGGGGAGTTACAAAGACGCGGCAAAAAAAGCGCTTGATAAGCGTCTTGATAATGGCAGCGGGCAAACAGGATGGAGTGCCGTATGGGCCATCGCACTACTGGCGAGATTCGGGGAGAGCAAAACCGTATACGATATCATCGGGAAACTGATGGTCGAGAACATTCATGAAAATATGTTTGGCGGACACCCACCGAATCTATTTCAGATCGATGCGAATTTCGGGTTTCCCGCCGCCATATGCGAATTGATTCTGCAGGAATACGGCGGTGTGATTAAACTGCTCCCCGCATTGCCAAAATCTATGGAGAACGGGAGCATCCGAGGTCTTAAGATATATTCCGGGCACACGGTCTCTTTGAAGTGGGAGAATTCGAAAGTGACTTCTTTCGAAATTCTCGCAGCGGCCAATGATGAAGTGATAATTGATGCGGATTACCTATATTGTGACGATGCAAAGTGTACTGTTCAGGAAAATGGGTTGCGAATTGAACTGGAATCGGGGATTTGTTACAAATTCCATCGAAAATGAACACGATGATACCTTGGACTCCGAACAATTTGCATTTTTCTATAGCTCCAAATTAAGGCGGACCGCAGATTTAAGCAATCCAAAGTCAAAAATGTACATAAAATAAAGAAGTTTAATACATTCCAAGAAGTACGGATAAATATTATAAATAATGTAGTGATTCTTGTTATAAAGTACGAAAAGGGAAAGAGAAAAATGAAAAAAACCGCAAACCACTCTAACCGACATGCGCGATTAATCGTTGGAAAGAATTATCCGGCATATTTTCTGTATGGAACGCTCATTTTATATTTGGTTCTATATCTGTTGCCAGGCATCATCGGTATCGGCTATTCATTTACGGATTGGTCCGCATACTCCGATAAAGTGAATTTCTTAGGCCAGGGCCATATGTTTGATAACTACAAAAAAGCATTCACTGACATCAAATATATCGGCTATTTGAAAAACACGTTGATCTTCACATTTGTAACGACCATCGCCAAAAACGTGTTGGGCCTGGTTCTCGCGATTTTTCTTTCGCAGAAGATATTTCTTCAGAATTTTCACAGAGCGGTGATGTATATCCCAGCCGTTCTGTCCGCGTTAATCGTCGGTATGATATTCCGCTCGATTTTGAATCCGGCGGATGGTCTGCTCAACACCTATTTGAGCGTGTTTGGGATTAAGGGCCCAGGATGGCTGACAGACCCCAAAATTGCGTTTTGGTCGGTCATGGCCGGCGATATATGGAAGGGCATGGGGTATATCATGACCATCTTCATCGCCGGAATTATGTCCATTTCTCCGGTCTATTATGAGGCAGCCGAGATAGACGGTGCCGGCCCATGGCAGAAGTTTCGGGCCATCACTCTCCCCATGTTGATGCCGACCATTACTGTCACCACCGTACTCAACATCATTTATGGGTTAAGGGTCTTTGATACGGTCTATGCGCTGACCAACGGCGGACCGGGATATGCGACCGAAGTACTGTATACGGGCATCTATAAAGAGTTCGGATATGGTAAATACGCGATGGGAACAACGCTGTCGTCGATCATGTTTCTTTTCATGGTCGTCATCGGGTACTTCCTGATTAGAATTATGAATAGAAACGAGGTCGTTGAATAATGAAATCGAGAAGAATAACCAATAAAATTGTGACGAATGTTCTGGCGTGGATTATTTCGATTATATTAATTACCCCGCTTGTTTTGATTGTCATCAATTCGCTGAAAACCAGTCAGGCCGCGGCAGAGATGAACCTGCGTTTGCCGGACAGCATCCATTTAGAGAACTTCAAGACGGTCATTGAAAAAGGAAAGCTCGGAAGAGCGTTCTTAAACAGCTTCTTATATTCCGGAGGCAGCGTCCTGCTCTGCACGCTATCGTCCGCCATGTCCGCATTTGTGCTTTCCAGAAACCGGAGCCGGTTAAATAATTTCCTCTACTTTCTGATTGTTCTCGGCATAACGATGCCCATCAACTTTATTGCCCTGATGAAAACGATGCAGCTATTGCAAATCATCAACACGAAAATTGGCATCATATTGCTCTACGCATCGATTCAGACACCGTTTAATGT
>CALMFG010000008.1 GCA_937863465.1 uncultured Clostridia bacterium | reverse complement strand
TCAGGGATTCGAACCCTGGACACCCTGATTAAGAGTCAGGTGCTCTAGCCAGCTGAGCTAATGGCCCAATTTTTTGAAAAAATTATCACCGTGCCCCCAACTTTGGAAAACAGGTGATATTGGAGCGGGTGATCGGGATCGAACCGACGCAACCAGCTTGGAAGGCTGGGGCTCTACCATTGAGCTACACCCGCAAAGTTTGGAGCGGAAGACGGGATTCGAACCCGCGACTTCGACCTTGGCAAGGTCGCACTCTACCACTGAGTCACTCCCGCAAAAGAGTGTTCCAAAATCAGGTTAACAACTATTATATATGAGCCGTGGCAATCTTACAAGTCTGTCCGGCTGGTCTAACGGATGTTTTTGCTTTGTTGGTGCGGGCGGAGGGACTCGAACCCACACACCGTAAGGCACTAGATCCTAAGTCTAGCGCGTCTGCCAATTCCGCCACGCCCGCAAGTTTCGCAAGGCTTAAAGACTTGAAAAAGTCTTTAAGCCCGCAAACCAAAACAATATGTAGCGACACCCCCCAAACGTCCGTGCGTAAAGGAAGCGTCAATTGGTGACCCATCCGCGATTCGAACGCGGGACACCTTGATTAAAAGTCAAGTGCTCTACCGACTGAGCTAATGGGTCATGTTTTTTGGCTGGGGTGGCAGGATTTGAACCTGCGGATGCAGGAGTCAAAGTCCTGTGCCTTACCGCTTGGCGACACCCCAATGTTTTTATGGGGTGAGTAGTGGGATTCGAACCCACGGCCTCCAGGGCCACAACCTGGCGCTCTAACCAACTGAGCTATACCCACCACATCGTTTTAATGTCGCCCTTGCTATAAAGGCTAATGGCGCGTCCGCGGGGATTCGAACCCAGGACCTACGGCTTAGAAGGCCGTTGCTCTATCCAGCTGAGCTACGAACGCAAGCGCGAATCCAGGAACATGCTGCTTTCCAACCACCGACAATTCACGATTATACTATACTGAAAATCCCTTGTCAATGTTCGTGTTCCGCTAAAACAAGCGAAAAAAAAACGTCTCACACGCAAAAACAAGTATAAACGAAATGCCCCATGATGTCAACACAAAAACCACCCTTTTTTGACCCCGCCAAGCCGCTTTTTTCACCGCCCGACCAGCACGGTCCGAATGTCAATTTTTCGCCGCGGGTTTTCGCCGATTTCGATGATGCCGTAGCTTTTGCCGTACCCGTGCGGCACGGCGATGGTGCCCGGGTTAAGGATAAATAGGTCGCCGGTGTTCTTCACCATGGGCGCGTGGGTATGCCCGAAGACCACGATGTCCGCGCCCTGCTCCAGCGCGTAGTAGTACAGCCGATTGACGCTGGTCTTCACGGCCTGCCGATTCCCGTGCACGGTCAGAATCTTCACGCCTTCCGCCTCGGTCATCACTTCGCGTGGATACGCGCTGTCCGGGTCGCAGTTGCCCCGCACAGCGATTTGCGGTACGCTGACACCCGCGCATTTGGCCGCGCGTGCCAAATCCTCGCCGTAGTCGCCCGCGTGCATCAGCATGTCATATCGTTCGTTTGCCATCACGTTCAGCATCTCGGAGATGTTCCCGTGGCTGTCGCTGAAAACCAGTATCCGCATCCTATTCCTTCTCTTCGTCCAATATCTGCCGCATGCGTTCTAAAGCCTTGCCCCGATGGCTGATGGCGTTCTTCTCTTCGGGGGTCAGTTCGGCCATGGTTTTCCCGTATTCGGGCAGAAAAAAGCACGGGTCGTACCCGAATCCCCCGCCGCCGACCGGTTTGTCGCCGATGACGCCTTCGCACTTGCCCTGCGCCACCACGGTGGGTTTCCCCGCCCGTACCAGCGCCACCGTGCAGACGAACCGCGCCGTCCGTTCGTCGTCCTCCACGTCTTTCATGGCGTCCAGAAGTTTTTCATAGTTCTCTTTGTCGGTGGCGCTTTCGCCCGCGTACCGCGCCGAGCGCACGCCCGGATGCCCGTACAGCGCATCCACGCACAGTCCGCTGTCGTCGGCCAGAGTGTCGATGCCGCTGGCCTGAAAGGCCTCCTCGGCCTTCTTCATCGCGTTAGCTTCAAAGGTGTCCCCGTCCTCAACCGTCTCAATTTCAAGACCGATATCTTTCAGCGACACCAACTCATCATACAACCCCGTAAAGATCGCCTTAATCTCGGCCACTTTCCCTTGGTTGTTGGTGGCAATCAACAGTCTTTTTGTCATGCCTCTATCCTTTCACGCCGGCCTGCACGCCGCATAGTTCGCGGATGCCCTTTCTGGCTAAAGCGATCAGATTTGCAAATTCTTCTTCCGAAATCGGGCGTTTTTCGCCCGTGCATTGCACCTCGATGATTCCCCCGCCGTCAGTCATCACCACATTCATGTCAGCCTCAGCTTGAGAATCTTCGTCATATTCCAAATCCAGCATGGCCTCTCCGTCCACGATGCCGCAGGAGATGGCGGCCACCTGTCCGCGAATCGGGTTTTGGGTCAGCTCGCCGTTTTTCATCATCTTTTCTACGCAGAGTTTCAGCGCGATATAGCCGCCGGTAATCGCGGCCGTCCGCGTGCCCCCGTCCGCCGAAATCACATCACAGTCGATGTAAATCGTCCGTTCGCCCAGAAGTGAGAAATCCATGATGGCGCGAAGAGAGCGCCCAATCAACCGCTGAATCTCGGTGGAGCGTCCATCCGGCTTCAAGGTCTCCCGCTTCTTTCGATTGGGTGTGGAAGCCGGAAGCATGGCGTATTCGGCGGTCAGCCATCCTTTTCCCATGCCCGCCAAAAAGGGCGGCACTTCATCGGCCGTCATGGCGCTGCAGATGACCTCGGTGTTGCCAAAAGCAATCAGCACCGACCCGCCCGCGTTTTTTAAGTAATTTGGGGTGATGGTCACCTGCCGTTTTTCGTCGTTTGCTCTGCCGCTTGCCCGCATCTTTCTTCTCCTTTTTTTCACCTGATAATTATATAGTATACGATAATCCTGCCCGCTTTCAAATCTTTTGTTTGATTTTGCTTTTTTGCTTACGTATAATGGTTCTAGTTTAAGGAGAGAGACATGACCATTGACGGCCTCACGCTGTATACCTGCGTATCAGAATTACGCCAGCAGATGATCGGCGCAAAAATCGACAAAATCCATCAGCCTGCGCGGGACGAGATTGTGCTGCTGCTTCGTACGCAGAGCCAGAACCTGCGTCTGCTGATTTCCCTTTCGGCGGGCGAATGCCGGCTGGGACTGACCGAGAACCCCAAGCCCAATCCCCCTTCGCCGCCGACTTTCTGCATGTTCCTTAGAAAGCACATCACCAATGCGCGCATCGCCTCCATCGAACAGGTTGGCCTTGAGCGCATCGTGCATATCGGTCTTGCCGGCAAAGACGAGCTCGGCATCGAGAAAAACACCACCCTGATTATCGAACTGATGGGCAAGTACTCCAACGCCATGCTGGTCTCACCCGAAGGCAGGATTCTGGAGAGCGCCAAGCACGTGCCCTTCGGCATGTCCTCGGTGCGTCAGGTTCTGCCCGGGCTTGGTTACGAAACTCCGCCGTCGGACAAATATAATCCGCTGACGCTTTCCGAAAGCACCTTCCGCGAGATTCTTAGCCAGATCGGCGAAAAACCCATGGCCAAATTTCTGGTCCAGCATTTTCAGGGTGTCTCCACCCAGACCGCCGATGAGCTCTGCGCGCGGTATTTGCCCGCCCCTTTCGGCGCGCTTTCGCGCGGCGACCAGTCACGGTTTATCGAGAACGTGCTGAATTTCTTCAAGTCTGTTTCTTCGGGCGATATTCAGCCTACCATCCAGTTTGACCATTTCGGCGCGCCGCAGTTTTTCAGCGTGGTGCCCTTTGCGACGCAAGTTTTCGATCACGCCAAAACCTTCGCCTCGGCCAACGCCATGCTGGACGCCTTCTACGCGGCCAGAGACACGGCGATTGCGCTTTCCCGAAAGAAACACCAGATTGAAGCCATCGCCGCCAAAGCGCTGGCCAAATGGGTCAAAAAGCTTCGCATCCAGACCGACGCCATGGCGGGCGCCGAAAAGGCCGAGAAGTTTAAGCTATACGGTGATCTCATTATGGCGCATATCTATATGTTAAAGCGCGGGATGGACAAGGCCGCCGTCACCGACTACATGACCGGCGAAGCGGTGGAAATCCCTCTGGAAAAGCAGTATACTCCCGCCGCCAACGCCCAGCGGTATTTCAAAAAATACAATAAGATGAAAAAAGCGGCCGAGATGAACGCCGAATATATCGAGACCACCAAAACCGAAATCGATTTTCTGGAATCGGTGCTGGCCTCCATCGAGACCTGCGAGAATCAGGAAGAGCTTGCCGAAGTGCGGTTCGAGCTGATTCGTGCGGGCTATATCGCCGAAAACCCGGGCGCCAAGCGCGAAAAGCCCACGCAGGAAGCTTCCGCGCCGCATACCTTCGTCTCCTCGGACGGGCTCACAATTCGCGTGGGGAAAAACAACCGCCAGAACGACGCGCTGACTTTAAAGACCGCCGAGCCGGACGACCTTTGGCTGCATACCCAGAAGATTCCGGGGTCGCACGTCATCATCCAGTCGGGCGGAAAACATATCCCCGACCGCACGATTGAAGAAGCCGCCGCGCTGGCCGCCTATTTCAGCAAAGCCAGAGGTTCCAGCAAGGTGCCCGTGGACTATACCTTAAAGAAAAACATCAGAAAACCCAATGGCGCCAAGCCGGGTTATGTGATCTACGAAACCTACAGCACCCTGCTGGCCGAGCCGGACGAAGCTCTGGTGAAAAAGCTGAAAAAAGAAATTTAGAGCACGAAAAAAGCGGACATCTCGTCCGCTTTAGTTTTTCTCGTTAACCTATCTGCGTCGGGTGTTCTCGCAGGACTGGTTGGCCACGGTGCAGGAAGTCTTGCAGGCCGACTGGCAGGAAGTCTGGCATTCGCCGCATCCGCCTTTTTTAATATCCTTTTCAATGCTCTTCTTAACAACGGTTTTGATATGTTTCATTGAAAAACTCCTCATAAAAATAATATCTAATGCATTATACCGTTATTCGGCCTGCATTACAATGCCAATTTTCCGCGGGAATAGAAAAACGCCTCATGGCAAGCCAAAGGCGTTTAAGCGAAAACTCTTTTAATTTAAGCTACTTCGACCCCGGTTCCACGTCGTTCTCTACGCCCGCGTTTTCAACCGTTGCGACAGCCGACTTCGAAATGGTCAGTCTGGTTCCATCGGGATCAACAGCAATGACGACCAATGCGTCATTGACCGAAACCACTCTGCCATAAAAACCGCCGATGGTTTTAATCTTGTCACCCGACTTAATCGCACTCAGCATTTCCTGTACTTTCTTCTGACGTCTGCGCTGAGGGATAATCATCATGGCAAACATCACAACAAAGATGAGTATAATGGGCAGCATGCTGGCCCAGCTGCTGGTTCCAGTCGCCGCTGTGCTGGTCGCTGTGTTGGTCACTGCTGTCGTGCTGGTCAAACCCGAAAAACAACTTGTTGGCAAGTATAACACCTCTTTTCCTATTTTGCTTTAAAAACAGTTTAAACTATATATTATCCTGCGTTTTTCGTCAACCGTTATCCTTTAATATGGGGATACGCAAATTGCCGTTTTTTACGCATATAATGCGTCAATTTCGTCCCGAAGCGCCTGTAAGGTATCTTCGCGCAGCGCGGTCTTGATGCGCGCCATCAGGTGGTTGGTGTAGTAGATATTGTGAAAGCTAAGCAGCGTTGCGGCCAGCATCTCGTTGGCGTTGATGAGATGACGGATATACGCCCGCGTATAGTTCCGGCAGACCTCGCAGTCGCATTCCGGATCCAGCGGCGTAAAATCGCGCTTGTACTCGGCGTTGCGCACTGTGATTTTGCCTTGGGATGTATAGGCAGTTCCATTGCGCGCAATCCGTGTCTGGATGACGCAGTCGAACATATCCACGCCCCGCATCACGCCTTCCACCAGGCAATCGGGTGTGCCCACGCCCATCAGATACCGCGGTTTATTTTTGCTCAAATACGGTACCGTTTTTTCCAGCATATCGTACATCACCGGTTTGGGTTCACCGACGCTTAAGCCCCCGATGGCGTTGCCGGGCAAATCCAAGCTGTCCACGAACTGCGCGGATTCCTTTCGAAGCTCGGCGTTCATGCCGCCCTGTACAATGCCGAAGAGCGCCTGATCCTCGCGCGTGTGATATGCCTTGCAGCGTTCCAGCCAGCGGTGTGTCATGTGCATCGCTTCAGCAATGGTTTTTTCGTCGCTGTCGGCCGCCGAGCATACGTCAAAGGCCATGGCGATATCGCTGCCTAAATCCTGCTGAATCTGCATGGATTTTTCAGGCGAAATCATGTGCTTCGAACCGTCGAGATGAGACGAAAAAGTGACGCCTTCCTCGGTGATGTGCCGAAGGTCCCCCAGCGAAAACACCTGAAACCCGCCGCTGTCGGTCAGAATGGGTTTATCCCAGTTCATGAATTTGTGCAGTCCGCCCGCTTCTTTTACGATATCTGCGCCGGGCCGTAAGTACAGGTGGTAGGTGTTGCCGAGGATAATCTGGCTGCCCGCCTTTTTCACCATGTCGGTGGTGAGCGCTTTCACCGTGCCTTGCGTGCCCACCGCCATAAAGCATGGCGTTTCAATATCCCCATGGGGCGTTCTTAAAACGCCGATGCGGCCATCCGTCGATTGACTTTCTTCCAGTATTCGATATTCAAACAAATTGTCTATAATTCTCCTATTTTTCCAGTACCATAATCACATCGTCGCCGATGGCCAAAAAGATGAAGACCGGGCCGGGCAGCAATGTGGGGTTGGCCGCACTGTTGGTGTTGTAAAGTGAGCCGGCCGATGTCATCGCTTCGGTGATGTAGGTGTAAAAGCCGGAGTCCCGCGTGTAGTAGGTTTCTCCGCCATATACCGTCATGGTTTCTTTTGTGATGGTGTAGTTGGCCTCGGGCCCGTCAGTGGCTGCCAAAGTCAGGCCGGTGTAAATCTCTTTAATCACGTCTTTATCGTACTGCGACGCATCCATGGCTTCGTTGACCATATACAACGGCTGCACCGTCAGCACCACATCGCCGTTTTCGGTTTGCTGTGCATTGGTGACCATGCCGAAAAACGCGCCCAGCGTTTCCTTGGAAATGACCGAGCGGTAAACCGAAAGCTCAACATCCGATGTCACGGAGCTTAAGCCCGCGTTCTCCTCGGTCAGCGCCTGCTCGTTCAGCGCACTCGCCGCCTGTTCTTCCTGAAGCGCTTTTAAATCCTCATTGGTCTGGTTGTAGGTGTCCAGCAACTGGGTGTACGCGCTTTGAAGAACCATCGGCTCTTCGGACGCCTCGGGCTGTGCGCCGCTTTTCACCAGTTCCGTCATGGTGGAATAATCGACACAGGACGCTGTCATCAACAGAAACAACACACATAAGACCACCAGGGTCAGTTTTTTCATGGTAGGTATCCTCCATCAAATATCATAATATCAGCATCGCGTCGCCAAAACTGAAAAAGCGGTATTTGGCTTCCACCGCCGTTTTGTACGCGGCGAGCGCGTTATCTTTTCCCATAAAAGCCGAAACCAGCATTAATAGTGTGGATTCGGGCAGATGAAAATTGGTGATGAGCGCATCCACGGCTTTAAAGCGATAGCCCGGATAGATAAAGATATCCGTGCTCCCTTCCTTCGCGTGAACCATGCCGTTTTCGTCGGCTGTGGATTCCAGCGTGCGCACCGATGTGGTGCCCACAGCAAAAATCCTGCCGCCGTTTGCCCGAGCTTGATTGATGATATCGGCGCTTTCGGGGCTTAGTCGAAAGCTCTCTTCATGCATGATGTGGTTTAGGATATCATCCTCTTTTACCGGGCGAAACGTACCAAGACCCACATGCAGAACCACCGGCGCAACCTTCACGCCCATACTCTTTATTTTTTCCAGCAGTTCGGGCGTAAAATGCAGTCCGGCTGTGGGCGCCGCCGCCGAACCGTCTTCTTTGGCGTACACCGTATTATATCGGGTTTTGTCGGCCAGCTTTTCCTTGATGTATGGCGGCAGGGGCATCTGCCCCAGTTCATCCAGAATGGCTTCAAAAACGCCTTTGTATTTAAACCGAACCCGTGTGACGCCGTCTTCCAGCTTTTCGACCACCTCGGCCGATAGCTTGTCCGAAAACACCACGTCCATCCCGGGCTTCAGCCGCTTTCCCGGGCGCATGATGACCTGCCATTCGTCGGCGGATATGCGCTTTAACAGCAAAAACTCCACGGGCTTTTCGAGGCCCTCGCGCGTCCCAAAGAGCCGCGCCGGAATCACCTTGGTTTCGTTGATGACCAGGACATCCTTTTCGCTCAAATACGCGGTGATGTCCGAGAATACACGATGCGATATGGTCAAATTCGCTCTATCAAAAACCAAAAGCCGTGATGCGTCCCGCTGTGTCAGCGGTGTTTGCGCGATCAATTCCTCCGGCAGTTCAAAATCAAAATCCTGTCTTTTCAAATCCCTTTTCTCTTTCCTTCTTATAGCATACTATATCATAAATGCGTTTGTCCTGTATACAGCAAAGAAAACGCGTCGCGCCTTCTAACTGTATGTTTTTGTCAAGACATGCTATAATCATATCGATTATTCTATCTATTTTTTATGCGTAAACGAGGTTCCCTCCTATGAAGAAGCAATTTTTTTTCTTGTTTGTATTAACACTGGCTATTGTTCTTTCGGCCTGCGCCCCCGCCGCGCCAGCCGCCGCGGCCGCCACCCCTTCGCCTTCGCCGATGACGATAGACGAATTAAAAGCCGTCGCCGATCAGCAGATTGCGGACGGCGACTATGCATCCGCACTAGCCACCCTTGACCAAATTATATCGGCAGACCCCGCCAATGATGACGCCTATATGCTGAAAGCCGAAGTACAGTTCTTAATCATAGATGCGGCTTATGCCGATTTGAACAGCATGATGGCCAAGGATGTGAAGTCGGTTTCCGATACGGATGCCTATTTACTGCGCATCAACGATTTGTCTAATGAACATATCAATTCGGTCACGATGCCGGTGGTACCCTACTCCGGCCCCGTCAACCGTAACGGGAACACGCAAGCCAATCTTGCGGCTTATGTCTTGTACTCAAATACGGGCGAGGATTACTCCGGTGTCGGCGGCGTTTTCGCGTTTGAAGGCGAATATTTGTATTACGTCAATGTGTCAGACACAAACGCCCTCTACCGCGTCAAGAAAGATGGAAGCGGTAAAATGAAAATCAGCGAAGACAGCGTTTCTAACATTAACGTGGTGGCCGGCTGGGTTTACTACATCGCCGCCAATGACAATAACGCCATCTACAAAGTGCAGATTAACGGCCTTAACCGCACCAAACTGAGCGATGACAGCGCCGCCTCTCTGTTTGTCCGTGATGACCATGTATTCTATTCTAACGCAAACGACAACAACATGCTGTACAGTATAGATTGTAACGGTGAGAACAAGATATCGTACGGCGAGTCGGCAAATGTCGTTTTTGCCGATGATTATTCCATATATTTCTCAACCCCAGACCAGATGAGCCTCTATAAAATAAACACCGACACCGCCGAAGTCTCTGCGGTCTTCGAAAATCAATGGTTCATGAATCCTCAGCTCTACGACGGCTGGATATATTTTGTCGGGGAAGGCGACCCGCTGACCATCAAGAAAATAAAAATAGACGGCACCGAGCAAACCGATGTATGGGCCTACGACTCCAAAATCAATGCGTTTCTAATCTCCTATGGCAATCTCTATGTTGAAACGCGCGCACAGGACAAAACCGAGCTCTATATGCGCATTGATTTAGCGACTGCGGAAGTGAACGGACAGTTTACAGACTGCCCCAGTCTGGCTTTATGCGCCGATGACAGCGGCAACACCTACTTTGTCAGCCGCGAAGGACTTTTCCGGCTGAACTGGGACACCCTGACCTATGAACAGGTTGACTAGACCAAATCAGTAAAATAATCATGCCATGATAAAAGCCCTGCGGCGAAATCCCGCAAGGCTTTTTATCTCAGCTGCAGTCCACGGTTCCCCTATTTCCCGCCGACCAGCGCTCGCTGTCTTTTGATGAAATCATACACCGGCGGAAGCATGGCGATGACGATGCAGATGGCCAAATCGATAAACACAAACGAATTATACCCCATCGAGTACAGCCACACGTTTTGGCCTACCGGCGCGTATTCGCCAAAGAAAACGGCGCCCGAGACCGTGTGCGCCGCAAAGCGCGTAAGTCCGGCCAGTGTCATGCCCGCAAGGAGTGACCCGCGCGAAACCTTCTTTCTGAAAACCCCGGCCAGCGCCAGCGCCATAAACGCCACACCGTAGTCCAGCGTCACCTGCAGCCAGTGCACGGCAAACAGGTCCTGAAACATCTGAAGCGCACCATAGGCCAGCCCCACAATCAGCCCCTTGGGCAGACCATACAGGTAGGCGAAGACCATGATGGGCAGCATGGACGCCAGCGTAATCGAACCGCCCTGCGGCATGTGCCAGACGCGGATATACGACAGAACAAACGCCGACGCGATGCAGAGCGCACCCACCGAAAGCTGCTGGGTCGTCCAATTCTGTTTTTTCTTTTTGCCCGCCATCACCAGAACAATCGCCGCGGCCAGCACCAGCACAGCCAGGACGATGATGACGTCTGTCCGTAAATCCTTAAAGCTTTCAAAAATTCCTTTTAACCATTCCATTTGTGCAAAAACCTCATTTCTGTTGTTTTTTTACCGCCCATCATGTAGAATTACGGTAGAAAAAGGACTATCCATAATAGATAGTCCCTTTAAAAAACGAAAACCGTACAAATCTGCACGGCGTGAAAAGCTATAAAACATGTTTTAGCTTAACCGCTTCCCTACGCAAGAATTATCTAACAAATACAGGTTCTAAGGGTTTGTATCTCAGCCCAAAGCCATATGGCTCTGTTTGGCACCCCTAGCGGTAATATTAAGTTTTATGTATTATACACTAATTTTCGCGTTTTCGTCAATTGTTTTGGAGGACGAATGAAATCCCACTTTTTCGCCTATATGGCCAAGATGAAGTATATCAAACGCTGGGGCATTATGCGCAACACCGTGGAGGAAAACATCCAGGAGCATTCCCTGCAGGCGGCCATGATTGCGCACGCGCTGGCGCTGATTAAAAACAGGATGTTTGGCGGACAAGTCAACCCTGAACGCGTGATGGCGCTGGCTGTGTACCATGAAGCGGGCGAGGTCATCACCGGCGACCTGCCCACGCCGATTAAGTACTTCAACCCCGAAATCAGCAAGGAGTATAAAAAAATCGAGGCAATTGCAGACGACGCGCTATGGAACATGCTGCCCGAAGCGCTGAAAAGCGATTTTGATATTCTCATTCGAGACCAAAAATCCGAAGAAGAGAATTATCGGCTGGTCAAGGCCGCCGACAAAATCTGCGCGTATATCAAGTGCGTCGAGGAGATTAACACGGGCAACGACGGCTTTAAGAAAGCCAAGGAGACGCTGGAGAAAGCGATATCCGCGCTCGGTATGCCCGAAGTGGATTACTTTATGGAAACGTTTATCGACAGTTTTTCGCTGACGCTGGACGAACTGAACTGATTTTATAGATTGAAACCGGCCGAATTTTATGCTAAAATGGCGGCTGGAAAAAATAATGAGGTGTGAATATGTCAGGACATTCAAAATGGTCAACCATTAAGCATAAGAAAGGCAAGGCCGATGCCCAGCGTTCCAAGGTGTTTACCAAACTGGGCCGCGAAATTTCGGTGGCCGTTAAGCAGGGCGGCGGATCCGACCCCAACGTCAACGGACGGCTTCGGGACGTCATCGCCAAATGCAAGGCCGTGAACATGCCGAACGACAATATCGATCGTTCGATTAAAAAAGCCGCCGGCGAAGACAGCGGCGTCATCTACGAGGAAATGGTCTATGAAGGCTACGGCCTGGGCGGCGTCGCCGTCATCGCCGAAGCGCTCAGTGACAACCGCAACCGTACGGCCGGCGAAGTGCGGCACATCTTTGACAAGATGGGCGGCAGTCTGGGCACCACCGGATGCGTCAGCTACCTTTTCGACAAAAAAGGCGTCATCGCCATCGAAAAAGGCCCCAAGGTGGACGAGGAAGCGCTGTTTATGGCCGCGCTGGAAGCGGGCGCGGAAGACATCAACGGCGATGATGATGAAATGTACGAGATCACCACCACACCCGAAGCGTTTGCCGATGTCTCCAACGCGTTGCTGGACGCCGGATATTCTTTCCTGGTCGGCGAGGTGCAGATGGTTCCACAGACCACTGTGGAAGTGCCTCCCGAGAATTCGGAAAAGGTGATGAAGATGCTGGATTGGCTGGAAGACCACGACGACATCAATAATGTCTACCACAACGCCGTATTCGACGAGGATGACGAAGAAGAATAACCAAGAAATGAACCGCTTAAAAATATTAAGCGGTTTTTTGTTACAAAAACCTTTTTTTCTGATATAATGTGCAAAATTAAGTTTGATAGTTTACGAAAAGGAGCAAGGGCAATGGAACACGTCAGAAAACAGGCCGAAGCGGCCAAAAAAGCTTCTTATGAGCTGGGGCTATTGGGCACCGACCAGAAGAACGCGATTCTCCTCGCCATGGCCGACGCTTTGGAAGCCGACAGCGCCGCCATTCTGGCCGAAAACCAGAAGGACGTCGACGCGGCCAAAGCCGCCGGACGCACCGCCGCTTTGATCGACAGACTGAGTCTAAGCGAATCCCGCATCAAGGGCATGGCCGACGGTCTGCGACAGGTCGCGTCGCTGGATGACCCCATCGGCGAAGGACTCGAAACCCTCAAACGCCCCAACGGGCTTGAAATCACCAAAAGACGTGTGCCGCTCGGCGTGGGGGGCATCATGTATGAAGCGCGCCCCAACGTCACCGCCGATGCCATCGGCCTAACCATCAAATCCGGCAATGCCGTGGTTTTGCGCGGCGGCTCGGAAGCCTTTGCTTCCAATAACGCCGTGGTGAAATCCGTTGTGACGGCCGCTAATCAAGCTGGCTTGCCCAAAGGCGCCATCCAACTTCTGCAGGACACCAGCCGCGAGGCCGCCACCTATATGATGACATTAAACGGTCTCATCAGTGTACTGATTCCCCGGGGCGGCGCGGGGCTCATCAAGAGCGTATTGGAAAACGCCACCATCCCCGCCATTGAAACCGGAACTGGAAACTGCCATGTATACATCGACGATTCCGCCGACCTTAACATGGGCGTTGAAATTCTCTTCAACGGCAAAACCCAGCGTCCCGCCGTCTGCAATGCGGTGGAAAGCCTCTTGGTGGCCGAATCGGTCGCGGCCGATTTTTTACCCATGGCGTATAAAAAATTGAGTGAGAAAAATGTGGAGTTCCGCGGATGCGCGAAAACCTGCGCGATATTAAAAGAAGCCGTCCCTGCCACCGAAGAGGATTACTACACCGAATATCTGGACTATATCCTGTCGGTCAAGGTGGTGAAGGACGTTTTTGAGGCCATCGACCATATCAACCAATACGGCACTATGCACTCGGAGACCATCATCACCAACGACTACAACAACTCCAAGCGTTTTATGGACCGCGTGGACGCCGCGGCGGTGTATACCAATGCCAGCACGCGCTTCACCGACGGCGAAATGTTCGGCTTTGGTGCCGAGATTGGCATCTCCACCCAAAAGCTGCACGCCAGAGGACCCATGGGCTTAAAGGAGCTCACCACCATCAAGTATGTAATTGAAGGCACGGGGCAGATTCGATAAAAGTACACACATAAAAAGCCATCGCGAGATGGCTTTTATTCTTTTCTATGTTATTTAGTTTAT
This sequence comes from uncultured Clostridia bacterium, assembly GCA_937863465.1. Classification (GTDB taxonomy): domain Bacteria; phylum Bacillota; class Clostridia; order Christensenellales; family CALMFG01; genus CALMFG01. The sequence continues at coordinate 819 of CALMFG010000008.1, read as the reverse complement.
TTTTCTCGGTTGATGCTCTTCTCCACTTCAAAGCCGTTTGGATAGCGCTTTTTCAGCTTGGCCACGTTCATCTCCATCACCTCGGAGAGCGTGTATCCCAGCCCTTCGCTCATGACGGCGATGTACCACAGGATATCCCCCAGCTCGTCGGCCAGATGGGCCTTATCCATCGCGTGTCCCTGAAAGCGCACTTTCTTGATATGGTCGGCCACCTCGCCCGCTTCGCCGTTGAGACCCAGTGCGCCGTTCAGCACCATATCGTCTTCGGTCATCCTGCTCGCCGTGGTCAGCGCCTTTTTCTGATATTCATCCGCCTGCATATATACTCTCCTACCAAACCAGAGAAAATTGTTCTTTTGCCAATATTTCCGCTTTTTCGCTGTCATCCAGAACCGTCACCGCGAAAACGTCATAGAAGTACCCTGACCGTCTCAGCTCAATCTTAAGGCACAGCTTCTGGTCCTGCGTCAGCGCGTACAAAATCCGCTCCCCGCTTGAAACCTTCTGCTCGCTCCTTGAAATCAGTATGCCATTGCTCTCGGCCGCTCCGCTGGACGCCGCCGCTTGATACACGGCATCGGCGTTGTCCATCTCATATGCGATGGTTTTCACATCGGCCAGAAAAGACGTTTCGTCGCCACGCACGCTGTTCTTGACCAGGCTTTCCGTATATCGCTCGGCCACAATGCGCTCGTCATGGTTAATCAGCATGATGTTGAGGTTGACCGCCAGAACAAAGACCATCACAACCACCAACAGAAAAAGGACAATCCGCCCCAAATTGGGCTTGTCCCCTTCTTTACTTTTTTTGCTTTTCAT
>CALMFG010000007.1 GCA_937863465.1 uncultured Clostridia bacterium | reverse complement strand
GCGCCGCGCACAGGGTTATTCGCCCAAACGGAGTCGCGGAAGCAGCTTTTCTTGAAAAATTCCCATACGGCAATATCGGTGACACCCTCTGGGTGCGCGAGAACATCCGCTTCGAAATCGGTTATGATGGCGTGAAGCCCAGCGCAATCCCGAAAGAGCCGCACATCAAACGATGGTACGAAGCGGACACAGGGCTGGGGCAGGTGCCGCACGGCTTCGGCGTTCTGCGCCCCAACATTTTCATGCCCAGATATTTCAGCCGCATCCTGCTGGACATCACGGGCATCAGGGTTGAACGCCTGAACGACATCAGCGAAGAAGACGCGCAGGCGGAAGGCGTGCCAGAGAACATGACCTATGTGCCAGTGCAGGTTGGTCAGGAAGCTATGGAAGCATTAAAGGCAGGCGGTCATACGAAATTTATTGAACGCATGGTGAACCCGCCTGTCATGCAGGATTGGCGTGCTGGATTCCGCCGCTTATGGGAATCAATCAATGGTCAGGAATCGTGGGACGAAAACCCCTTTGTCTGGGTTATTGAATTCACACGGAGGGCACAGCCATGAAATCAGACCTGATTGATATTGCCGCCGAAAAGCGGATGGAGAAAGGCGCAGGCACCGCGCTTTTCCAAGGCGACAAGGATGAAAACGGGCGTGAAGTCTGGGTATGGGTGCCGACTTCCCAGATAGAGGACAACCAGGATGGTACGTTTGCCATGCCGGAATGGTTGGCGAAGGACAAGGGGCTGATATGACCGGATTGATTAACCTGCAATACACGGACTTCCTGAACCGCTTGAAGGGCGGCGAGAAAACCGATTGCCCGTGCTGCGGCCGGCACGCCCAGATGTACCATCGCCACCTTCATCACAACGCCGCCAAAAAAATGGTGCAGCTTTACAGGCTGGGCGGCGCGGTGGAATACATCCACACATCCCGCCTGATTGAAGATGGCGAAACAGGCGCAGGCGATTTTTCCAAGGGAAAATACTGGGGTCTGATTGCCGAAGCCGAAAACAACTGGGAGCATAAGCGCACCAGCGGAAACTGGAAGCTGACCCCGAAGGGCGCGGACTTCGTGCTGGGGCGAATCACCATTCCGAAAACCGCGCTGATTTTTGATGACCGTGTTTTTGGATTTTCAGAAGACCATGTGGACATCCATGCCTGCCTTGCCAGCGGTGGATTTTCCTACGCCGACCTGATGCGGGGTTGACCGCTTCACCGTATTGCATTACAGTCTTTTCATTATCGCGGCAGGGAAGCAACGGGAGCTTACCAGCTTCATAAACTGGATATTCGGGGTTCGATTCCCCGCGCCGCAACCAACCTACCGAACGAGGGAACTATATGAATAAACTTTCCGTTATCGCCGCAGCCGCACTTTCATTTTTGCAGGCAGGCGCAAATCAGCAGGCACTGGATGCCGCCGCACCACATGACAAGTTTTCGCCGCGCCAAAGGCGCAAGGTCGTCAGCTATGCCCGTTCCAAAATGGCAACGCTTTCACCAACCCAGCAAGCCATCAACAAGATGACCAACTGGCAGCGTAACCAATGGGGGCGTGCAGGCTATCCGATGGATGCCGACAGCATCAAAAAGTTTTCTGAAATGCCGCACTGGAAAAAGGCAAGAGCAGCATGACCCAAAAACAGAAGCCGGAAGAATCTATATTGCCACCGCTTGAAGAAATCGCGGATGCAATCTTAAAACTTTCACAGGCGGGTGAAGCAATACGCCGCAGTCGCTTGAACGAAAAAGCCGTGGTCATGTTGTTATCAGAAATGTCAAACGTGAAGCGCAGTGATGTTAAAATCATCCTGCACAACCTTCCACTTTTGGCGCGGGAGTATTTGAAATGACCGAGGAAACCGCAGGCATTGGACACAATTCCGGCGAGGAACAGGATGTGGGCGGCGTGTCCGGCAAACGCCTGAAAGCCTACCTTGACCGCATTGAACGCCTGACCGAGGAAAAGCAGGGCATGGCGGATGACATCAAGGACATCTATGCCGAAGCCAAAGCGACAGGATTCGATGTGAAGACCATGCGGAAACTGGTGCGCCTGCGGAAAATGGACGCTGAAAAAAGGCGTGAAGAAGAAGAATTGCTGGCTTTGTATCAGGCCGCCATTGGATTAGATTAATCATCCGGCACGGGCACGCGAGACTCCGCAAGGATGACCTGCCCGTTGCCACCTGAACGAAAAGGAACGAACGATGCTGACCAAAAAATATCAGGTGAACCTGACCAACGGTGAAGCCAAGTATGTCACCGCCGAGATTGTCACCTATGACCAGTGCGGAAACCTGATTTTTATGAACAACAAGAAGACTTTGCAGACCCACGACAACCCCGATGGGCAATCACTGGAACTTGTGCATTGCTTCAATTCGCGGCATTATATTGATTATTGCCACGCGCCCATCCAGCACTAGGGAAACCCGCCATGAAGAAGCCACGGATTGTTCTGCACACGAAATTCACAGGGGAAATTTTCCTGTCCATTTTTTTGAACAACACCGACAAGCTGGCGGAAATCCCGATGGGCACAGACCAGGCGCAGGCACGCAAGAAAGCACAGAATTTTCTTGATGCCATGAGGGATGCCGATGGATTCACTGACCAAACAACCTGATGCCCCCCTTCAAAATCCCAAAGATGAACAATTCGTTCTTTCCTACCTGACCTTGTTCGACGCGGGGAAGGCGTATCTTGCCTGCACCCCGAACGGCAACCCGAAGACTGCGCGGCAGCAGGGGTATAAACTTTTGCAGCGCACCGAGGTCAGGGCGCGGCTTCAATTCCTTGCCGGCCAGAAGCTGGAAAGCGCGAACGCGCAGGCTGACCGCCTGATTGCCGAACTGGAACGCATCGCCTTCCTTGACCCCATCGAATTCATGGAAGTGGATGCCGAGGGCGAACCAGTCCTTGACCTGACCGCCATCACGCCGGAAAACCGCCGCCTGCTGAAAGTGAAATTCGGCATCGGCGTTTCAAAGGATGGTGACAGAATCAGAACCTATCAGGTGGAACCACATGATAAGATGGAAGCGATGGAAAAACTCTTGAAATTGCACCAGCTTTACAAGGGTGAAGACCTACAAAAACAACCAATGGCGATTCAGGTAAATGTTAATATCCCCATACCAGGCCAATCTTGGCGCAGGAATCAGGCCAGTGAACCAGAGCCTATTGAAGCAGACGCAGATTAAGTCCTACAATTTTCCGTACTCTGCCCATCAATATCAGCTTGAAATTCATAAGGCACTGGATGAATTCCGTTTCGTGACCGCCGTGGCGCACCGCCGTTTCGGAAAGACCGAATGCGCTATTGCATCATTGTTCACCGCCGCCATCCATGAAACCAAGCCGGATGGGATGTATGGCTACATTGCCCCGTTCCTGAAACAGGCAAAGCAAATCGCGTGGCGCAAGCTGAAACGGTACGTTTCTGAAACCTTCGGGCGCGACTGGAAAGCCGTTGGCATTCAGAAAAACGAAGCCGAACTTTGGGTGCAGCTACCGAACGGCGCACGGATCCAGCTATTCGGTGCCGACAATGCCGATGCCATCCGTGGCCTGTACTTCGATGGCATTGTGATTGACGAGATTGCCGATATGCGCCCCGATGTGTGGAACGCCATCATCCGCCCCGCGCTTGCCGACCGTCAGGGCTGGGCACTGCTGATTGGCACGCCGAAAGGCATGAACGAACTGTATAAATTTTACCAGCGCGGATTGAACGACCCGCACTGGAAGTCCCTTTTGTTCAGTGCGACGACCACCAATTTGCCGTGGTTGCCGCCATCGGAAATCAAAGCCTTGGAGGAAGATATGACCGAATCAATGTTTGCACAGGAAATGCTTTGCGACTTTCAGGCATCATCCGATGATGTGCTTTTCAAACTGGTGGACTTGGACAAGGCGGTGAAACGCCAGATGAAACTGTCAGACCTGACAGGCGCGGCGCGGGTCATCGGGCTGGATGTCGCGGGCCCTGGCAAGGACAAGACCTGCCTGACCAAAAAGCAGGGGCTGATGGTCTGGCCGCAGATGATGTTCAAAAACATGAAAACGCCGGAAATCTGCGATGTGCTGGCGGCGCAGATGATTCAATGGAAGGCGGATGCCGCGATTGTGGACAACGGCTATGGCTTCGCCGTGGTGGAGCAGATGCAGCGGCGCGGGTTTTCCAACGTGTACGGGGTGGACTTCGGCGGCACGCCCAGCCAGCCGCAATACGCCAACAAGAAAACCGAAATGGTTTACAGAACAAAGAAATGGCTGGACAGTGGCGGCAAGTTGCCGAACGACCCCGACCTGATGCAGGAAGCATCCGCGCACACCGTGCGCCTGAACGAGAAAGGCAAGCTGGAAGTATGTAAAAAGGATGCGGTCAAGGATGTCATCCGCCGTTCACCGGACAAATTCGATTCCCTGATAATCGCCAATGCGTTCGACATCGTGCCGTTGATAGTCCATCCCTTCCAAAACGCGACAGAACCTGCTAACGTAATGCAAAGCCAGATGTTTGGCGGCGCGGGTCATGTTCAGGATTATGACCCCTACGACCAGTAACCACGGGGGACAAGCCGGAATGAAGCTACCGACAATCCTATTTGCCATCAATTCCATCGTGCTGGGGTACATCCTCAACCTGTCCGGCATCGTGCTGAATTATCTTGATGGTGAAAAAGTGGGGGTTGCCCTTGCGCTTGCATCCTTTGCCGCCGCATACTTTTCAGAACGCGACTATGTTTTTGGGACTCGCTTTCCAAAAGTCACCGCAATGTTACAGATTATTTCAATCACCGCCTGCGCCGCATCCCTTGCGGTCTGGTTTTTCTAGGAGAAGGAGAATCCGCCATGTGCATGGGAGGAACACCGAAAGCACCAGCCCCGCCACCGCCGCCTCCAGGGCCACCGGAAGCCCCGAAGATGGTGGATGAAAACGTGCAGCAGGCGCGGAACGACGCGCGTGAAAACGCACGCCGCGCAGCCGGACGCGCTGGCACCATCAAGACCAGCACCGACCTTGAAACCGAACAACCCAACACTGCCCAGCGGAGCCTGCTAGGATAATGGCGACGAACCCACGCGAAAAACTGCAAAAGCCTTATGATGACGCCGCGAAAGCGGAAGCCGAAGCCAAGCGCATCGCGGAAGCCAAGCGCATCGGCGACCTTGTTTCAGGCGTTGGCAGCGTGGGCAAGGGCGCGGTGACGTTCAGCCAGATTGACAAATATCGGTCGGACAATCCCGATGCCAAGTATTTCCGCATTGAAAACGGCGGCAACAATGTGGGCAAGGTGGCGCGTTCCTACCCCAACGACTTCGGCACCTGAGCAGACAACGATGCCGCCATTGTGGGGCAGGACAGCGAAAAGGGCGCACGCGATATTTTCCGTTATGCCTAC
>CALMFG010000006.1 GCA_937863465.1 uncultured Clostridia bacterium | reverse complement strand
CCGTCTTCTTCTCCCCGCCGAGGGGATTTTCGGTGAAACGGATGTCGTCAAAGCTTAAGTCCAGCGCCAGCTTCTTAATGGCCTCTTTTAAACCGTTTGTCTCCATGCTTTTCCCCGCTCTTGCTCTTCGCTTTCTGTTTGCCGCTTAAGTATATCATCTCGTCGCGTAAAGCCGCCGCCAGCTCAAACTCCAGCTCCATCGCGGCTTTGCGCATCCGCTTTTCAAGGTCGGCCAGCGTCGCTTCCATTTCCTCAGGCGACAACTGCTTGCTCGGGTCTTCCTCCGCGGTTCTGGAAACGGAAATCTCCAGATTATCCGCCACTTCCTTGATAATGGTCTGCGGCGTGATGCCGTTTTCTTCGTTATATTTCTTCTGTGCCGCCCGTCTTCGGTCGGTCTCGCGAATCGCGGCTTCCATCGACCGGGTCATCTGGTCGGCGTACATGATGACGCGTCCGTCCGCGTTCCGCGCGGCGCGCCCGATGGTCTGAATCAGCGAGGTCTCATTGCGTAAAAAGCCTTCCTTGTCCGCGTCCAGAATAGCCACCAGTGCCACCTCGGGCAGGTCCAATCCTTCCCGCAGCAGGTTGATGCCGACCAGCACGTCGAATTCCTTCAAACGCAGTCCGCGGATAATCTCCATGCGCTCCAGCGTGTCCACATCCGAATGCATATACCGCACTTTCAGTCCCGCTTCCTCATAGTAGTCGGTTAGCCGCTCGGCCATCTTTTTGGTCAGCGTGGTCACCAGAACGCGGAATCCTTTGTCGATCGTCCGGTGAATCTCGGCCATCAGGTCGTCCACCTGATTGGCGATGGGCTTAATCGTCACTTCGGGGTCAATAAGACCGGTCGGCCGGACAATCTGTTCCACAATGTGTCCTTCGGCCAGCTCCCGCTCATAGACCGCGGGCGTCGCCGACACATAAATCGCCTGATTCAGACGCGCGTTGAATTCCTCAAAACGGAGCGGACGGTTGTCGTAGGCCGAAGGCAGACGGAACCCGTAGTTGACCAAATTATCTTTACGCGAAAAATCACCCTTATACATGGCCCGTACCTGCGGCAAAGTGACATGCGATTCATCCACCACCAAAAGGAAATCGTCCGGAAAATAATCCAGCAGCGTAAAAGGCGGCTGTCCGGGGCTTCTGCCGTCGAAGTACCGCGAATAGTTCTCGATGCCCGTGCAGTACCCCACTTCGCGCATCATCTCAATATCATATTGTGTGCGCTGGGCGATGCGCTCGGCCTCCAGCAGCTTGCCGCCGTCCTGAAACCGCTTCACCGCCGCCTCAAGGTCGGTCTCAATCTGGCTGATGCCGCGCTCAATCGCCTCTCGAGCAATCGCGTAGTGCGTGGCCGGAAAGATCATGGTGTGCATTAGCTCGGTCAGGCGTCTTCCGCTGACCACCTCGATCTGGCTGATGCGCTCCACCGAATCGCCGAAGAACTCGATGCGCAGTGCTTTTTCGAAGGTGCTGGTCGGGAACACCTCCACCGTGTCCCCGCGCACACGAAAGCATCCGCGGTCAAAGTCGATGTCGTTGCGTTCAAAGTTGATGGCCACCAGCGCCTTGCTTAAGTCCTTCACGTCCATCTTCATGCCCGGGCGCAGGGAAACGCTCATGTTCTGGTACTCCTCGGGCGAACCCAGCGAATAGATGCACGACACCGAGGATACCACGATGACATCCCGCCGTTCCAGCAGAGCTGATGTCGCCGAATGGCGTAAGCGGTCAATCTCGTCGTTGATGCTCATATCCTTTTCAATATATAAATCGCTTCGGGGGATATACGATTCCGGCTGGTAGTAATCATAGTAGGAAACGAAGTATTCCACCGCGTTTTCGGGGAAGAACAGCTTAAATTCGCTTGCCAGCTGAGCCGCCAGCGTCTTGTTGTGGCAGAGCACCAGCGTGGGTTTTTGCACGTTTTCAATCACGTTGGCCACGGTAAAGGTTTTGCCCGAACCGGTGACGCCCAGCAGCACCTGACTCTTTGCGCCGCTTACCAGTCCTTGCGTCAGTTTGTCAATCGCCTGCGGCTGATCGCCCGATGGTTGATACGCCGAATGTATTTTAAAAGCTTCCATATCACTTTGTCCTTTTTTGTGGTTTAGGGCTATTATATCCCAATCGCCCGTCAAAAAAAAGCGAACAATGCATATCCGAAGCAAAGCGGCGCATGGCTTCCGCAATCTGTACAAAGCGGTCTGCTTGCAGTATAATGGCGCCATCAGGCGATATGAAGGACGATGCGTATGTTTCGACAAAAATCCACCTTAAAACTGTTTTGCGGCGATGATCCCCGGGCTTTTTTCGGGACGGGTCCTTTTCTGCTTCTTTCCGCCATCGGCGAAACCCACTCCATCGCCAAAGCCGCCAAAAGCATGAATATGGCCTACACCAAGGCACTGGCGCTCATCAAACACGCGGAAGCAGCGCTGGGAAAACCGCTGATAACTGCCCAGACCGGCGGCAAAGGCGGCGGCGGTTCCGAGCTGACCGAAACGGCGCTTGCGCTGGTCGCGGCCTTCCGGACGTGCCAGACCGCACTGGACAAAGAAGCCGAAACCCTTTTTCAAAAGCATTTCGGTCCGATTCTCTAATCTTCTGTTCTTTTTGCTCTCTCATATGCCTGCAATGTGGATTATTTTTACTCTTTCGCCTGTTTATGTTCTTTCGCTTGTCAATGCCAATATCCATCATGTATAATATGTGCGTATATGCCAATAAAAAGAGGTTGTCTCTAATTGAGCCAAGATTCGAAAAAAGTACCCAACATTGGCCTCTTTATCCCTTCTGTCGATACTTACTTTGAACGAGAGGTCGTATCTAAGCTATTCTCCAGCATGGAGACCCGGGTGTGCAACCTCCATGTTTTCTGCGGGCAGTCGATACCTGCGGATGTGTCTTCGGTTACACCCGGAGATCTGGTATCCATTCTCCCGCCTCCCGGATTCCTCGACGGTCTCATCATGACCACCGCCTCCACCATCAACTTTGTTTCGCTGGAAAGCGTCATCACCATGCTGGCGCAATACCAGGGTATTCCGATTGTATCCATCTCCTATCCTCTGGAAAACACCTATAATATCCTGATGGATAATGAAAAGGGCATCCGCGACATCATGACGCATCTCATCGATGTTCACGGATTCACCGACATCATCCATCTCGCCGGGCCCAAATGGAGTCTGGAAGCTCAGGCCCGCGCCAAAGCATTTCTTTATATGCTTCAGCAGAACGGTCTCATCAAAGACAATAAGCGCATCATCCGCGCCAATTTCACGCGAAACGCCGGAAAAGCCGCCGCGCTCGCCATGCTGAAAGACTACGAAAAACTGCCGCAGGCCGTGGTCTGCTGTAGCGATGAAGTGGCCTTCGGCTTTTCCAAAGAACTCGAAGCGCACGGCCTTCGCATACCGGACAACATCACCGTCACTGGCTTTGACAACGTCATCTGGTCACGGTTTGCCACTCCGTCCATTTCCACGGTCGATCAGCCGCTGGATGAAATGATGAGCCGCGCGCTTGGTATCCTCATCGATATCACCGAAGGCAAAAGCCAGCCGCAGAACCATCTGTTTGCACCCAAGCTGGTCATTCGCGAATCCTGCTCCTGCCGCGGCATCAAGAAGGACATCATCGACGTCAAAAACCGGCTGGACGCCATCGCCGATCTCCCGTTCGAAACCGCCGAGTCCGACGAAGCGATATTTAAAGTCAACCGTAATTTAATTATCCGAACCATCAAATCCATGCTGGGCAATTCGAACGATTTGCCCAAGGGCGTCGATCGGTTCCTGTCTGCTATTTTCGAAGCGCTGGCCGCGGATTTTTGCACCAACGGCGCGCCTTTCCAGCTTTCTGTTGCGGTTGAGCGCTTCTACATCTGGGCGCATCGTCCCTACACCGAAGATCTGGAATGGAAGACGCTGGATTTCACCATTGAGGCGATTTTAAGAAACCTGTTCCCGGCCCCCGAAAAAAGACAGTTCCTCGATTATTTTTGCCTGCAATTCGTGTACGACCTGGAGATGATTACCCGGAAAATCTATAACCGCGATCTGTTTAATCAATACGATTTAACGATTCTCGGCAACCGCATCATCAATCAGTTCAGCGCAGTCACGACTTACGAGCAGATGCTTTTAACTTTCCGTGCCAACTGCGAACTGCTCAATTTCAAGGAATGCTATTGCTGTCTGCTGGAAACGCCGATGCCCCTAAACGGATTTTATGATATTCACGAAGTGCGTAATATCACCATGGTGTTTGGAAAGTGCCAGCAGGAGATTTTTGAAGAAGTTAAATTCACCACCGAAACCATGCTGCCGCCCGAAATGACCCGAATCGGTCTGGGACAAAATCTGGCCTATTTTTCGCTGAATTCGGGCAGTCTGCTGTACGGATATTTCGCGTGTGACTTGGACGATATGCTCCAGCCTCTGGCCAGCACCGTTCGCCAGCAGCTTTCCAGCATCCTCGCGCGGCTGGACCTTTTGGGTAAGCTGGAGGAAGACACACAGAATATCATGCGCATCTCCCTGCATGACGCGCTCACCGGCCTTCTAAACCGCCGCGGATTCTTTGAAGAAGGTCAGCGGATTCTGCTGGAGGCTTTGGAGAAAAAGCAGGAGATGGTTCTGCTGTTCGGCGACATGGATAACCTCAAAGGCATCAACGACACCTATGGCCACCAATCGGGCGATATGGCCCTAAAATCCACGGCGCTCTGCCTGAAAGACGCCCTGCGCGAAGGGGATATCGTCTCCCGTTTCGGCGGCGACGAATTTGCTCTGCTGCTGCGCGGCAAGGATAACGCCAAGAATATCGGTCTGGTACTCACCCGCATCCGCAGCCACTTTGAACAGTTCAACCGCATCTCCACCATGCCGTTTGACATCAACGTCAGCTTTGGTTATGCGATTAAGCCGAAAGACGAACGCAAGGACCTCGAAACCATGATTGAGGAAGCCGACCACCGCCTGTATGTGGAAAAGAAGCGGCGCAACACCGGCGAAACCAGCTAACCAAAAAACGCACCCCGAAGGATGCGTCTTTTTTTATCGTTTACTATTTAATAATCATGGACGAACCGGTCATCTCGGCCGGTTTTTCTATGCCCATCAGGTCGAGCAGAGTCGGCGCCAGATCGGCCAGAATACCGTCCTGTTTCAACTTGGCGGTTTTGTACCGCTCGGATACCAGCACAAACGGCACCGGATTGGTCGTATGCGCGGTAAACGGTCCGCCGTCGGCGTCCAGCATGCGTTCGGCGTTGCCGTGGTCGGCGGTAATCATCACTTCGCCGCCGTTCTTTAAAATGGCGTCCACCACTTTCCCGACGCAGTCATCCACCGCAAAGACCGCCTTTTCGGCCGCCTCGAAAATGCCGGTGTGTCCCACCATGTCCGAATTAGCGAAGTTTAGAATCATCACGTCATATTCGCCGCTGTTAATCTTCTCCACCGCTTTTTCGGCCACTTCGTAGGCGCTCATCTCGGGCTTTAAGTCATACGTCGCCACTTTGGGGGAAGGAATCAGGAATCGGTCCTCGCCCTGGTTCGGCTCTTCCACGCCGCCGTTGAAGAAGAAGGTGACGTGCGCGTATTTCTCGGTCTCGGCAATCCGAAACTGCGTTAAACCCTTTTTGGCCAGATATTCACCCAATGTGTTTTCCATGGACTGCGGCTCATAGATGATATGCACGTTTTTAAACGTGGCGTCATATTCGGTCAGCGTGCAGTAATACACCAGAAAGAACTTCCGTTCAAAGCCGTCAAAGCCGGGTTCGATGAATACACGCGTTATCTCTCTGGCCCGGTCAGGGCGGAAGTTAAAGCAGATAATCGTATCGTTTTCTTTAATCAGCCCAATCGGTTTGCCGTCTTCGACGATGCAGGTGGGCAGAACAAATTCGTCAAACACCTTCTCGTCGTAGGACGCCTGCATCACGTCCACCGCCGAGGTGTTCGTTTTGCCCGCGCCCAGCACCATGGTGTCGTAGGCTTGTTTGACGCGTTCCCAGCGGTTGTCGCGGTCCATCGCATAGTACCGACCCATCACACTGGCGATTTTTCCCACGCCGATTTCGGCGAGCTTGGCCTCCAGCTCTTCGATAAAGCCCTTGCCGCTGTCCGGCGGCACATCGCGGCCATCCATAAAACAGTGGATATAAACCTCGGTCAGCCCCGCCGCCTTGGCTTTTTCCACAAAGGCATAGAGATGCGTGTTGTGGCTGTGCACCCCGCCGTCCGAAACCAGACCGTACAGGTGCAGTGCCGTGCCTTTCTTTTTGGCGTTGTCCATCGCCGCCTGAATAACGGAGTTTTCAAAGAAACCGCCGTCGTCAATATCCTTGGTCACGCGCGTCAGCGCCTGATACACAATGCGTCCCGCGCCGATGTTGAGGTGCCCCACTTCGCTGTTCCCCATCTGCCCGTCGGGCAGTCCCACCGAAAGGCCGCTGGCCCCGATGAGGGTGTGGGGATATTCTTTTTTCAAGGAAAGTACGTTTTTAATCTTGCTTGCGCGCACCGCATTACCCTGGGCTTCAGTGTCTTTGGAATATCCAAAGCCGTCCAGTATCATCAGTGCTGTCAGTTTTTTTGCCATAATGCTCCCGTCTAGTATTTAACCACTTTAGCGAAATCTTCTGCTACCAGGGAAGCACCGCCGATAAGGCCGCCGTCGATATCCGGCTGCGCCATCAATTCGGCCGCGTTGGAAGGCTTCATGCTGCCGCCGTACTGAATACGCACGGCGTCCGCCGTTGCGGCGTCAAATTTTCCGGCCACAGTTTTGCGAATCATGGCGATGGTCTCGTTGGCCTGTTCGCTGGTCGCGGTTTTGCCCGTGCCAATCGCCCAGATCGGTTCATAAGCGATGACCAAAGACGCCACCTCACTTCCCGAAAGGCCGTCCAGACCCGCTTTAATCTGGCCCGAAACAAAGGCTTCGGTCACGCCCGATTCGCGCTGTTCCAGCGTCTCGCCGCAGCAGACGATGGGGGTCATGCCCGCCGCCAGAATCGCCTTGGCTTTTTTGTTGACGCCTTCGTCGGTTTCGGCGTAGTATTCTCTTCTTTCGCTGTGTCCGATAATCACGAACTCAACGCCGATTTCTTTCAGCATATCCACCGAAACTTCGCCGGTAAACGCGCCGTTTTTCTCATAATGGCAGTTCTGCGCGCCCAACTTGATGTTGGAGCCTTTCAGCAGTTCTTTCACAGCCGCCAGGTTCACGTAAGGCGGGCATACCACCACTTCGGCCTCCGCGTCAGCGACCAGCGGTTTTAAAGCTTCCACCAGCGCCTTCGATTCGCTCAAGGTCTTATTCATCTTCCAGTTGCCTGCAATAATAGGTCTTCTCATTCAATCCTCCAATTAGCGTTAAAAATCTTTAATTTAACCTGAAAATCATTTCAAGGTTTATTTGTCGTTTAATACTTCGATGCCGGGCAGAACTTTGCCTTCCAGGAATTCCAGAGAAGCACCGCCACCGGTCGAGATGTGGCTGACTTTGTCGGCATAGCCCATCTGGGTGATGGCCGCCGCCGAGTCGCCGCCGCCGATGATGGTGATGGCGTCGGATTCTGCCATCGCTTTGGCAATCGCTTCGGTTCCCAGTTTGAAGTTCTCCATCTCAAATACGCCCATCGGTCCGTTCCAGACCACGGTCTTGGAAGACTTCACCGCGGCGCAGAAAACTTCGCGTGTTTTGGGGCCGATATCCAGTCCCATATAGCCGTGCTTGTCGTCCGCAAGGCCGAGGACTTCGATGTCCGCATCGTTCGAGAAAGCAGAGGCATACAGTGTGTCAATGGGCAGAAGAATTTCAACGCCCTTGGCCTTAGCGCTTTCCAGCAGGCCCAGCGCCAGCTCCATCTTGTCCGCTTCGAGAAGCGATGTGCCGATGTCATATCCTTGCGCCTTTAAGAAGGTATACGCCATACCGCCGCCGATAATCAGCTTGTCCACCTTGCCGAGCAGAGCCGAGATGACGCCGATTTTATCCGAAACTTTCGCGCCGCCCAAAATAGCCAGGAAAGGACGTTTGGGTTCGTCCAGCGCGTTGCCCAGAAACTCCAGTTCCTTGGCAATCAAAAATCCGCTGACCGCCGGCAGGTAATCGGCAACGCCGGCTGTGCTGGCGTGCGCGCGGTGCGCGGTGCCGAATGCGTCATTGACGTAAACGTCGGCGTAGGATGCCAATTTCTTAGCAAACTCGGGGTCATTGGCTTCTTCTTCATTGTGGAATCTTAAGTTCTCTAAAAGAACGATTTCGCCTTCTTTGATGTTGTCGGTTAGTTCCTTGGCGCTGTCGCCGATGATGTCGGAAGCAAACTTCACTTTGCCCGGGAAAATCTCAGCCAGCCGATCAGCCACCGGTTTTAACGAATACTTCGGGTTAAACTCGCCTTTGGGACGGCCTAAATGGGAGCACAGAATCACTTTGGCGTTCTGCTCCAAAAGATATTTGATGGTCGGCAGCGACGCATCGATGCGGGTCTCATCGGTAATCTTGAAATCGGCGTCCAGCGGAACATTGAAGTCCACGCGGACCAGCACTTTTTTCCCTTTTAAATCGACATCTTTAATGGTTTTCTTGCTCATCACTCGTCTCCTTAAAAAAATAAATATTTGTTGAACAGATTGTTCTGTTTTTCACAATATCGCTATCCTGTATATTCTATAAAAAAACCCGCAAAAACGCAAGGTTTTATCGTTTTTGCATACACGTCCAATATACCAAACCCGTCCGTCCGCTGTCCATACAAAAACAATAAAAAAGGGGCTCTAGCGCGCCAAAAATTATCCTGGCATCAGAATAAGTCCCTATAAAAAGAGCCATCAATTTGTTCTGTGCGGCAGATCGGTCTATCCGAAAATCTGAACAATCGCATCCATTGCAGCACCCTCATCGACGCCGTCCGCTACGATGAAAATTTCGTCGCCCGGTTTAACGCCCAGCGAGAGCACACCCATAATCGATTTTGCGTTGATTTTCTTGTTCCCCTTCTCAATCAAAACCTTGGCCGCGTAATTCCCCGCTATCTGCACAACGGCCGCTGCTGTCGTCGCGTTCAAGCCTTCCTTGTTGTTAATCGTCACTTCTTTGTAGACCATGAGTCTGCCTCCTTTTATATGCCCTCCGGTCAAAGTGCCGGACAGTTTAAAGCCTGTGTTTTGGTTTGACTCCCGTCCATCATTCGTCCAGCTTTTCCGCCAACTCGCAGATTTTCCTTAAGCGATGGTTGATGCCCGATTTGCCTACCTTGCCGTCCAAAAGTGCGGCCAGTTCGTTTAAGGTGGCCTGATGGTTATTCAGCCGCGCTTCGGCCACGGCGAACAGCGTCGGGCTTAAGCGCTCCATCTCGCCCGCCTCTTTCAGGCGCATAATCGCCTGCACCTGCTTGATGGATGCGTCCACGGTCTTGCTGTAATTGGCCGCTTCGCAGTTGGCGGCGCGGTTGATGTTGTTCATGATATCCTTGGATATCCGTATGTTCTCCAAAGCCAGAATCGTGCTGTGCGCGCCGATCAGCGTCAACAGCTTGATGATTGAATCGCTTTCTTTCACATACACCACCACCGCGTCTTTCCGCGCGATGGATTTGGCACGAATCTCATAACTGCTTAATATATTCAACAAACCGTCGGCAAATTCCTGCGTCGAAGCCACAAATTCCAGATGATAACCCTTTTCGGGGTCGGATATGGAGCCGGACCCCAGAAATGCGCCCCGTAGAAAACTCGTCCGGCAGCAGTCTCTTTTCACGATTTCGGGCGCAATGCCGAAGTGCATGGCTCCGTCGCGTCCGAATATCTTAAGCTCGGTTAAAAGCTTCTTGGCGTCGTCGTAACCTTCCACCATGATGGTGTAGATGTGCTTTTTCTTCAGCCGGTTTTCCTTGGTAATCAGCCGGGCCCCGGTCTCGGTGCGGGTCTTGATCAGCGAGAGCATACACCGCGCCGTGGGGGCGTGCTCGGTGTTCATGTAAAACTCGAAGTTTCCCTGGCCTTTCAGCTCGATATGTCCGGTGACATGCGCAAAAGCAGCCAGCTCCGCGAGTGCGCAGCAGTCTTTCTCGGTCGCTTTTCTTGCCAGTTCATCCTTTGCGGTCGCCGAAAATGACATGGCCCTGCTCCTTTGCGTTGCTTCGTTCTAATTCAGCTTGATATCGCGGTGTTCCAGCGTCACACGCTCGCCGCGGCTTTTCAATATCCGATAAATCTCTTCGGCCACCACCACCGAACGGTGCATTCCGCCCGTACAGCCGATGGCGATGACCAGCTGTTTCTTGTCCTGACTTAAATAATGCGGCGAAACCAACGCAATCATATCCAGTATCTTCTCAATAAACTGTCCCGCGGGTTCAAACGACAGCACATATTCCTTCACCTTGGGGTTCTTCCCACTGAAGTCCTTCAGCTCGGGTACATAGAACGGGTTGGGCAGAAACCGCATATCAAACACCATATCCGCATCAATCGGGATGCCGCGCTTGTAGCCGAACGTGGATATCGAGATGAGGATGCGATGATCCTCCTCGCCCGCGTAGATGCTGTCCAGCGCCTCGCCCAACTTCTTCTGCGAAAAGGTTGTGGTATCCAGCCGGTTGGTCGCGTAGTCTTCGATGCGCGCCAGAAGCCGTCTTTCCTCGGTGATGCCCTCCATGACGTATCCGGTGTTCAGCAGGGGGTGATTTCTTCGCGTCTCTTTAAAACGCTTGACCAGCGCTTCGTCCGAAGCGTCCAAAAACAGTATATCCAGCGAAATCTTTTCATTCGCTTTCAGCTCCTCGATGGCGCCGTAAATACCGCTGAACATATCGCCCATGCGCATATCCACGGCGGCGGCGGCTTTTTCCCGATTGCCAGCCAGGCATATCTCGGCAAACTGGGGCATCAGGCTGGGCGGCAGATTATCCACACAAAAATAGCCCAAATCTTCCAGCCTTTTGAGCGCCAAAGATTTCCCCGCGCCCGAAAGCCCTGTGACAATGACAAATTTCATTGGCCGCTCCTTTCCCGCAAAATCGCTGTGCCGCGAAGCGTCTAAAACTCGCCGACCAGCTTCACTTCGGTTTCCAGCCGTACGCCCTGTCGGGTGTAGACCGTTTCCTGTACGTATCGAATCAGATTAAAGATATCCCTGGATGTCGCGTTGCCCAGATTGATAATGAATCCGGCATGCTTTTCGCTCACCTGTGCGCCGCCGATGGTGTAGCCCTTAAGACCCGATTCCTCAATCAGCTGTCCCGCGTAGTACCCCACCGGGCGCTTGAACACACTGCCGGCCGACGGGTACTCCAGCGGCTGCTTTTCGCGGCGTCGCTCGCCCAGCTCGGCCATATAGGCCTTGGCCTGCTCCACATCGCCTTTATCCAAGCGGAAAACCGCTTTGGTGACGAATTTGCCCGAACCCTGCAGGTTGCTCGTTCGGTAGGCCATATCCAGCTCATCGGCACTCATCGTCACCGTCTGAAAATCGCCGTTCATCACTTCCACTTCGGTTAAAAACTGCTTCACTTCTCCGCCGTGCGCGCCGGCGTTCATCACCACCGCGCCGCCCACACTGCCCGGAATCCATGAGAAAAACTCCATGCCGACCAGACCGTTGTCGTGACCGGCTTTAACGACGTTTTTGTTGGATGCTCCGGCTTCGGCCGTGATATAATCGCCGTCCACCGAAACCATGGAGAAGGGCTCGCCGAGTTTAATCACGGCGCCCCGTATGCCCAAATCCCCGACCACCAGATTGGATCCGCGGCCAATGACCATATAAGGCACTTCATAATTATATAACAATCGTATGGCATTCTTAAACTGCGATTTTGTCGCGGGCCGCACCATGAGATCCGCGGGGCCGCCTGTGCCAAAGGTGGTGTGGTTCTTCATCGGTTCATTTAAAAGCACCCGTTCTTCGGGCATGATATCGGCAATCTCACTGTATGCGCGTTCCAGTTTCATTATATATTCCTTAAAATCAATTTATTTTCTGTTTTGTTTCTTCAATTCTACAGTATTTATCACAGCCTTACAACAAGCAGCCGTAAGTTTTACGTTTTATTAATAGCTTTTTTGCCCCCGCCGATTTTCATAGTGATATCACTATAGACGGCTTGGCGCTGGTGTGCGCGTCCTGTAAAATTTAAAAGAGGGCAAAAAAATAAGAGAGCGACTGCGTAATCATTTTGCCAGTCACTCGCTTATTTTCCCCTATAATATGCACGCATGCAATTATTAATCATTATAATCACTATATTGATTCTTAAGTTAATTTTATCCATATTGCAGATAAATGTCAATGTAAAGATGTTTTTCGAATCATAATATATTTAGTTTGATTATGTCCCAGAAAAATTTCAGGAATACTTCTATGATTAACCCGAGTTACAAGAACATACGCGACTTACGCGAAGACAACGACATCACCCAAGCCGAACTGGCCAAGGTGTTGGGCATTGCCCAAAACACCTATTCCCAGTACGAAACCGGAAAAATCCAGTTTACCGCCGAGATGCTGGTCATGCTGGCCGATTTTTATCATACCAATGTGGATTACCTTCTGGGCCGGACCAGCCGAAAGGCACCGAGATGATTTGATAATCTTTTATCCATACAAAAAGAGGCATCGGATAACCGATGCCTTTTCACTAAGCAGTTTTTGCTTTTTATGCCGCTTCCTGATCGTTCCGGATAACGAAAACAAATACCCAGAACAGCCCTAATACGATACTCAATACCGTATAAAGCACCGCCTGTGACGGACGGTATTTTGTGAAGAGTTTGTACAGTGTGAATCCCATGAACACAACCGATGCGATGCTGAAAATCCAGCCGACATGGTCGATGTTGCTGAAAACTGCCAAGCCAAAAACGCCCAGCGGCAGCCAAAGCTCCATCTTGGGAATCTCCCATGTTCCGATATTAACCGTTTCGACGATCTTGCCCAGAATGTAAAGGTTTCCCACCGGAATCCATGCCAGCCAGGCATTCTCAATCCCTTTGTTCTTTGCCAGAGTCATCAAGCCGATGGATGAAAACACATAAGCGACAATGGCTAGAATGAGAATAAACGCTATTGCCGCACCGCCGCAAGCCATCATTGTTCCTAATGCCGCCTGGTCATAACCGGATGCATTGAGAATATCTGCGTAATCTGCACTACTCATTTTTTCACCTCTTCTTTATTTTTTATTATGAAAAGAATGATTCTTATAACGAATTATACCATAGTGTGTATATGACGAAAAGGTTTGTTTCCGTAAAAAATTCACACTTTATTGGTTGACCCATTCTGATTTGCGTGTTATCATTTGAATAATCATTCAAGTGTTCAAAGGAGAAAAGCATGTCCGATTTACAAAGATGCAATCTCGAAAGCGCGTTTCAGCCCATCGCCGAACCAAAAGCCGATGTGCTGGCGGATTTTTATAAGATGTTTGCCGATCCCAGCCGGGTTAAGATTCTTTACCTCCTGCGGGGCCGGGAAATCTGCGTCAACCATATCGCCTCGGTGCTGGATATGACCATCTCGGCGGTGTCCCATCAGCTACAGCTCCTGCGCTCGGCCGGATTGGTCCGCTATATCCGCGAAGGCAAGAACATCTACTACGCGCTGGACGACTGCCATGTAGAGGACATGCTGAAACTGGCCGATGAACACCTGACACACAAAGAATAGGGGAAAATACAATGAAAGCTTTTCTGGACGCATTATATACACTAAGCGCGGATATGGGTTACTACATGGTCATCGGCCTTCTGCTGGTCACCCTGTTTAACGTTATCATCAAAAAGGAATGGATTGCCGCGCAACTTGGCAGTCGGTCGCTATGGTCCATCATCAAGGCCAGCATCTTCGGCGTACCGCTTCCGCTGTGCTCCTGCGGCGTCGTGCCCACCGGTTTATACCTGAAAGAACAGGGCGCATCCGACGCGGCGACTACCTCGTTCCTGATTTCGACGCCCCAGACCGGCGTGGATTCCATCGTGGCCACATACGGCCTCATGGGCATCACCATGGCCTGGTTCCGTCCGCTGGCCGCCTTTGTTTCGGGCGTTTTCGGCGGCGTGATGGTCAAGGTGTTCGGCCCATCCAAAAACGTGCCGGTCACGGCCGAGGATACCGCGTGTGAAAGCGGATCCTGCACCCCGGCGCCCAAGGCCGAGCAGCAGTCGCTGTTTAAGCGATTGAAGGCATCGTTCCTGTACGCGTTCGGCGACTTTGTGGGCGATATCGCATACCACTTCATCTTGGGTCTCATTATCGCCGCGCTGATTACCGTTTTGGTTCCGGCCGATTTTCTGGTCAACGCCGGACTGGACAGCGGCATCTTAGCCATGCTGGTGATGATTCTGGTGGGCGCGCCCATGTACATCTGCTCTACCTCGTCCATCCCAATCGCTCTGTCGCTTATCGCCAAGGGTCTGTCGCCGGGCACCGCGTTTGTCTTCCTGTTTATGGGCCCGTTCACCAATATGGCGACCATCTCCATTTTGGGCAAAAAGCTGGGCGGAAAGACCACCGCAATCTACCTCGTTTCGGCCGCGCTCAGCGCCATCGGTTTCGGCTATCTTCTGGATTTCCTCATCGGCCGGTTTGACCTGCCCATCATAACCGCCATGAGCGCAAACGCACACAGCATGGATATTCCGGTTTACAAGGTCGTGGTCGGCGCGCTGTTTATGGCCCTTATCCTGTTCCACGCGGGCCGGACGCTGATCGCTTCCATCAAATCTGCCAGAGGCAAACGGCAGACTGCGAATGCCAAAAGCATGGTGTTTGATGTAGAAGGCATGAGCTGTGAAGGCTGTGCCAACGGCATCAAAACCGCGCTCCTCAACACCAAAGGCATCAAGAATGCCGAAGTATCTCTGGAAAAAAAGACCGCCCGGGTCTGGGGCGCTTTCTCGCCAGACGAAGTGGCGGACATCATCACGGGCAAGGGCTACACCGTGGTGGGTGAAGGCAGAAATGCCTAAAGAAGAGTTTTCCCGGGCGCAAAGCCTGGTTAATCCCATATAGAACAAAAGCGCCTGAGGGAAACCGCAGGCGCTTTTTTTACTTTTCCTATAGTTCTTTCGGCACAAAGCCCACTTTCTTGTAGACCTTGGTGAGGATTCTCTGTGCGTTATGGGAGGCCTTCTCGGCGCCCATCTTCATCACGTCGTTCAGGTACGCCTTGTCCGCGCGGTAGCGCTTGTAGGCCGCCTGGAAGGGCTTAAGCTCGGCGATCACCGCATCGCCCGTCATGGTCTTCAGGTCACCGTACCCCTTGCCTTCAAAAGCTTTTTCGGCCTGCTCAATGCTGCATCCGGTCACCGCCGAATAGATGCTTAGCAGGTTGGACACCCCAGGCTGTTCTTCACAGAACTTGATGCGTGCCATGCTGTCGGTCACGGCCGATTTGAATTTCTTCATGATGACATCGGGGTCATCCAGCAGTGAGATAAACGCCTTTGGGTTCTCGTCCGATTTGCTCATCTTCTTTTCGGGCTCGGTCAGGCTCATCACACGCGCCCCCACCTTGCCGATGTACGGCTCGGGCACCACGAATACGTCGCCGTAGATATTGTTAAAGCGTTCGGCCACATCCCGCGCCAGCTCCAGATGCTGTTTCTGGTCGGCGCCGATGGGCACCATATGCGCGCCGTACAGCAGAATATCCGCCGCCATCAGCACAGGGTAGGTATACAGCCCCGCGTTTAAATTATCCTCGTTCTTGGCGCTTTTGTCCTTAAACTGGGTCATGCGGTTAAGTTCGCCTAAATATGTATAGCAGTTCAAAATCCAGGCCAGTTCGGCATGCGCCGGCACGTGCGACTGAAAATACAGCACGCTTTTTTCGGGGTCCAGTCCCGCCGCCAGAAAGATGGCCAGCATATCCAGACTCGCGCTTTTAAATGTGGCCGCGTCCTGACGCACCGTGATGGCGTGCATATCCACCGCGCAGTAATAGCAGTGATATTCGTCCTGCAGCTGCACCCAGTTCTTAATCGCCCCTACATAGTTGCCTAACGTGGGCGTCCCGCTGGGTTGAATCCCCGAAAATATGATCTTCTTCTCGTCCATTCCTGTCTCTCCTCGTTTTGTTCGGTCGGTTCTATATATCGGCCAAAATTGCGTTTAACATATCCGGCTTCTCAATGACGCCGGTATGGCGTATCGTCTTCTGCTTCAGTTCGGAAATCTTCTTAGGCAAGGGCGTTCCCGACACATCCGAAAGCTTCTCGGCCTGCAAAAATGCATCGTCGAACGCCGTCTGCCTTTGCAGGGCGTCCAGAACGTCGCCCGAAAACTTATACGGACTGGCTGTGGAAGCCACCACGCAAGGCGTCTTGCCGCCCGTTTCGGCCATATATTCCTTCGCCACCTTTACGCCCACCGCCGTGTGCGGGTCGCAGAGGTAGCCGTTCTTTTCAAAAACTTCCTGAATCGTCGCTTTGGTCTCGGGCTCGCTGGCCCAGCCGGCGTAGAACAGCGCCGCCTTAACCTTGTCGATATAGGGCGAAATATCATACGCGGCCTGGTTTTTCAGCGCCTGCATCAGCTCGCGCACCACCGCATCGCTGCCCACCATATCCGCCACCAGACGCTCCAGATTGCTGGATATTAAGATATCCATCGACGGCGAGATGGTCTTGATAAACTCGCGGTCTTTAATCGAGTAATTCTGCTGTTTAAAGAAATCGGTCAGCACCTTGTTGCTGTTGCTGGCGCAGATCAGCTTGCCAATCGGCAGACCCATCGCCCGCGCGTAGTACGCCGCCAGAATGTTGCCGAAGTTACCCGTCGGCACAGCCGCATCCATAGCTTCGCCGGGTTTCAGCGCGCCTGATTTCACCAACTGTAAATACGCCCAGAAGTAGTAAACCACCTGCGGGGTCAGCCGTCCGATGTTGATCGAGTTGGCACTGGAGAGCACATACCCTTTTTGGATAATCTGCATGATGGCGCCCGCGTCGGTGAAGATGGCTTTTACGCCGTTCTGCGTGTCGTCAAAATTGCCGTTCACGGCATACACAAAGGTGTTGTCCCCTTCCTGCGTCACCATCTGCAGCTTCTGCATCTCGCTGACGCCCTCGTTGGGGTAAAACACCACAATCTTCACGCGGTCCACATCGCAGAAGCCTTCCAGAGCGGCTTTGCCCGTGTCGCCCGATGTGGCGGTTAAAATCAGAACATTTTCTTTGGTCTTTTGTTTTTCCAAGGCCTTGGCCATCAAGCGCGGCAGCATCTGCAGCGCCACGTCCTTAAACGCCAAAGTCGGGCCGTGGAACAGCTCCATCACAAAAAGGTTATCCTCCAGCTTTTTTATGGGGATAATCTCGGGCGCATCAAACGACGCGTACGCGCTTTTTGTCATCTTCAGCATTTCGGGCTTTTCAATCTCTTCAAAAAAGATGCTCAAGATTTCGGCAGCCAATTCAGGATAACTCAAATTCTTCATCGCCAGAATTTCCGCCTCGCTTAAGCGCGGCAGTGTTTCCGGGATAAATAGTCCGCCTTCACTGCTGATGCCCTTTAAAACGGCGTCCAGTGCGCCGATCGTGACCTTGCTGTCACGTGTTGAAACCAGTTTCATATGCTTTCTTCCCGATTCTATAATTAAAGCTAATCCCCAAATTGTCAATTGGCTTTGAGGATTAGCTTTTGGTTAACTTTAATTAAAATACAAAATCTTATCCTTAAAACGCAAGGGTTACGCTATGTAGGCTTTCAGGAAATCCGGAGCGGTTTCGGGGTCTGCGCTGATGACAATCACCGCGCTCACATTGTTTTTCTTCAAAACTTCTTCCAGATCCTTAAACAGTCCTTCCATCTCCATCAGTTCGGTATGTACCATGTTTTTAATGCCATCTATAAAAATATGGGATATATCGAAGTCCTGCGCCAACATCCCACAAACAAATCCGTAAAACTTATTCACTTCATCCACATTGAACTCAGAGCAATCCACAAAACGAATCTCATGTCTTAAATCCAGCATACAGCGGTTGTCATCATCGATAAATACGATATCCCCTTCCGCTTCGCCCACCAGCTTATTGGCCATGTCCACTACCTGCTTTGACTTACCGCTTCCCTTTTTGCCCAATATTACCTGAATCATCGTCAATCGCCTCTTTTCGTTTTTATTTAAAAAGGTTGCATTTTACTCTCTTGATATAAGTCATTATATAATAACCGCGCCTGCTTTTAAAGTCAAACCTTTTGGAATTTGCGCGCTTATATCTCAAAAACATCACCGGTTTTGGCGTAATTCAGCCTGCCGTCCAGCAGAGTCTCCAGCCGGTCAAACGCGTACACGCCCGTACAGTGGCCGGTATTCAGGCTTGCAATCTCAAAGCCCTTCAGCCGCTCGGCCACATCCTGAAGATACTCTTCCGAACAGTTCATGCCGCGTCCGCCATTTTTGCTCATATGAAATCCGCCGATGACCGTGCCGATGGGAAGGCCGTATGTTTTCTTCACCGTGGAAAGGATGTTGATGATGCCGCGGTGCGAGCAGGGAGAAAGCACATGCGCTTTGCCGCCCCGTTTAATGACCACAAACATTTCGTGCAGAAATTCGTCGGGCACATACCGTCCGTCTTTTTTCCGCAAGAGCCGATCGTCCTGGCAAAAATAGCGTCTTTCTCCCGCCGTGTCCGAAACCAGGTCAATCCCGTCCACCGAAAGGCGATCTTTCACGAAGATAAAACGCTCGATATTCTTTCGGATGACGTTCGGGTTTCCGTCAACGGGGATGACGCCGAACCATTCGCGCGCGTAGGTGCGCATCTTTACTTCTTCCTTTGCGTAGACCTTGGCGGTTTGGTTCATTTTAAAAAATGCGCGTAAACCCCCGATATGGTCGTAGTGGTTGTGGCTGATGAATACGGCTTTCACCTGGGTGATATCGATGCCGAGTTTTTCAGCATTCTGAATAAACCTCCCGCTCGCGCCCACATCCACCAGATAGGCGTCTTCGCCGTCCGCCATATGGATGCAAAGACCGTGCTCGGTCTTAAAACCCTTCACCTTTTTGTCTTCCGCCAAAATTGTCAGTCTCATGGTCTTCCCTTTCGGTATCAAAAAGGCGTTTTCAAACGGTCTCCCGCCAAACGCCTTTGTTCATTCTTTCTTTAAGCCTGTCTGGCCGAAATGATGTCCTTCATCTTCATCAGCCGCGTGCGCGATCCGCGCTCGTTTTCGTCCAGCTTCATGGTGATATACTTGATGCTCTCCTTCATCTCGGGAATCATGACGTATTCCAGTGCGTTGACCCGCCGGCGGGTTTTTTCAATCTCGTCGGCCAGCATGTTGCAGGTCTTTTCCAGCTCGGCCAGCTCAATCATCTTGAGTAAGCTGCCCGCCATCTTGTCCACCGCGCCGTCCAGTTCGGCCGCCGTAAAGGCCAGTCCATAGGGAAGAAAGGCGTTTTTGCGTTCCTTTTCGTGCACCTCAATTTTGGGCACATCCACGCTCATGATATTCTTCTTGCCCACGGTCAGCTCCACTTCCTTGGTAGGGTAGACCAGCGCCTCGTCAATCTCGGCGGGGGACATGGCCGCGCGCGCCAACAGAAAGGATTTTAAGGCAAAACTTAAATCCTTCTCCACTTCTTCGCGCAGGACCTTGTTGCGCTTGATGATCTCCATAAACTGGCGAATCATCTCGTCCCGCTTATCTTTCAGCAATTTGTGTCCGCGGACGGCTGTCTTTAAGCGCTTTTTTAGCCGCGTCAGCTCCATCCGCGTGGGGTTCACCTGTTTTCCCGCCATGCTATCTCACCTTTTTGGTTTATTCTTCTTCGTAAGGTCTATAGTACTTTTCAATATAGACGTCTTTAATACGCTTCAGTTCGGATTTGGGCAAAATGCCCAGGAGCTTCCACCCAAGATCCAGCGTCTCTTCAATCGAACGGTCGGTCTCGTAGCCCTGGCTGACGTATTCGGCTTCAAACCTGTCCGAAAACTTGGCGTAGAGCTTATCCATATCCGACAGCGCCGCTTCGCCCAGGATGACCGACAGTTCCTTGGCTTCCTTGCCTCGGGCGTAGGCCGAGAACAGCTGGTTCATCGAGTCCGCGTGGTCTTCACGCGTTTTGTCCTTGCCGATGCCTTTGTCCTTTAGGCGCGACAGCGACGGCAGAACGTCCACCGGCGGCGTCAAGCCCTTGCGGTACAGTTCCCGCGCGAGGATAATCTGGCCTTCGGTGATGTAGCCGGTCAGGTCGGGAATCGGGTGGGTCTTGTCGTCTTCAGGCATGGTCAGAATCGGAATCTGCGTGATGGAACCCGTGCGTCCCTTAATTCTTCCTGCGCGCTCATACATGGTGGCAAGGTCGGTATAGAGATATCCGGGATATCCGCGTCTGCCCGGCACTTCCTTACGCGCCGCCGATACTTCGCGCAGCGCTTCGGCGTAGTTGGTCAGGTCGGTGATGATGACCAGCACGTGCAGGCCTTTTTCGTAGGCCAGATATTCGGCCGCCGTCAGCGCCATACGCGGGGTGGCGATGCGCTCGATGGCCGGGTCGTTGGCCAGATTCATAAACAGAACGGTACGGTCGATCGCACCGGTTTTCTTAAAGTCGCTGATGAAGAAGTCGGCTTCCTCAAACGTGATACCCACCGCGGCAAACACCACGGCGAAATTGCTGTCCGAGCTTCTTACCTTGGCCTGACGCGCAATCTGCGCCGCCAGGTTGGCGTGCGGAAGTCCCGAGCCCGAGAACACGGGCAGTTTCTGTCCGCGAACCAGCGTATTAAGGCCGTCAATCGCCGAAATACCCGTCTGGATAAACTCGGAAGGATAGTCTCTGGCCGCCGGATTGATCGGGTTGCCGTTGATATCCAGCCGCTTTTCGGGGATAATCGCGGGGCCGCCGTCGATAGGGTTGCCCATGCCGTCAAAAACACGGCCCAGCATGTCATAGCTGACCGCCAGCTCGATGCCGCGGCCCAAAAACCGCGCTTTGGAGGTGGAGATTTTTAAGCCTTGAGAGC
>CALMFG010000005.1 GCA_937863465.1 uncultured Clostridia bacterium | reverse complement strand
CATGCGGCTTCGTTCTCTCAAATTTCGCTTTTCCCATTTTAAAATCTTTCCTCCTACAAAAACTATAATAATATAATTGACGCTTGCATCTTGTAGAAGGTTCTATGAAACCTGCTCATTTGCAAGCAAAAGCTCTATAGCATTTCCATTTTATATATTAACCCCCCTTTTGTCAACTTAAAATCCATGGGCGGCATCCCGCGCTTTAACGCATTATCCGTGGTAAATTCAACAAAAATCAGCTGTGTTTGGCGTGCCAGTCAAACAGTCCGATTACAAATTGGATACAAAAAGTTTATAAATCCTTTATCCTTTCCGCATATAAAAATTCAAGAGTTTCTGTTAAATTGACAGGGAAATCAAGCAAAAACAGACAAGGAAAATCAACCGAATGGATTTAAAAACACATTTGAATATTTCGACGCTCCTGATGGAGAACCTGACGCGCACCACCCGCGAGAACCTCGCCGCCTTCTGGTTTCGGCTTGGCTCGATCACTCCCGACATAAACCCCTACCATCGGGTTCAGCCGCACCATGCCAGACATTCAAAAAAACACATTGAAAAGTACTTAAACAAAATATCCGAGGGATCTGCCGGTCCCAAACGGCTTTCGTATTATCTCGGCATCACGTCCCATTTTCTGTCCGATACGTTCTGCCTGATGCATAACCACGCGTCGGGCAAAAATCCGCGCCGTCATTACCGGTATGAGCGTGATTTATCCGGCTTCTTCAAATCCTTTTCAGACATCATCTGCTTTCGCGCTGCCAACCAGAATTCTCCGTTTGACGAAGCCAAAGGCCAACAGCTGATTGATTATATTCTGAACGAAAATCGACGTTATTCCGCGTCTCAGAAAAACAAAGCCGACCTCGATTATATGACCACGGATATCACCTATACCGTGCATATGTGCCTTAATGTTTTAACCGAGATGCTGATGAGAAATCCGTTTTCGGCCATCACAGAAAAAACCGCGGCATAAGAAGCGCGGTTTAAATTCAGACTTTTATACTATTTCTCCCCTTATTCGTTCAAAAGCAGGTTGATGTTGAGCCTGCTTTTTGACATGCCGTGCAGGATGAATCGGAAGGCAAAGAAGGATATGGCGGTCGCCACCGCCGCTCCCATCATGCCGAACTTCGGAATCAGGATGAAGTTCAACGTTGCGTTGGTGCCGATGGTCAGGATGTTCAGGAGGGTTTCCTGCTTCGGGTAGCCCGTCTGGGTCATGAGATTGCCCATCACGATATAATACCCGTTAAAGCATTTACCGAACAGCACAATCGCGAAAGGCAGGAACGCGACCAGGTATTCCTGCTGGCCCAAAATGACGCACACCAGCCAATATCCCGCCGCCACAGCCGCCGCAAGCGCGGGCGAGAAAATCCGCATCCGCTTGCGCCAGGCGTTTTTCAATGCATGGAATTTGCTGATATCCTCACCCACATACTCGGTGATCAGCGGGTTGATGTTGCGCCTAAGAACGATCAGAATCTGATAGAATCCGTCCGCAAACATAATAGCGAACGAGTAAAAGCCCACGATGGCATCGCTGACGAAAAGCCCCAGCATGATGATATCCATTTTGGCGTTAAAATCCACCACCATACTGCCGAGGAAAACCTTTGATCCAAAAGCAATGTGCTCTTTAATCCATGAGCCTTCAAATGTAAGCCGCACCATGCGCCTTGCCGCCATATAGATCGTTAGGGCAATCAGCAGCAGCAATTCAGACGCCGCATAGATGAGCATCAGAATCTCAACGTTGGCTTTGAGAAAACCGAATACCAGCAGGATGGAAACGATAAATATATAGCGCAGCGCCTGAAAAAACGCGAAGGCCTTCATGGCGCGAATCGCGTTGAGGTAATTTAAAATGACCTTATTCAACGAAAAGAAAACCAGCGCCGGTAATGAATAGACCAGCATGCGAATGACCACTGACGGGCCGAGCAGAAGAACGTAGAGTTTGGTTAAGCCGAACAGCAAACCTACGCTTAAGATGGATGTGATAAGCGTGCTCACAATGGCCGTGGTGAACAGCTGGTTCAGCTTTTCCTGATCCTTTGAGAATTCGGCGGCGTATTTCAGCACCGAAAAATGGATGCCGAAAACCGCAATCTGGCTGAAGATTAAAAAATAGACCAGCGCCTGATTATACAGTCCAAAGTCGTCGGCGGTGTAAAAAACAACGAAGATGGCGTTGTAAATCAAACCGGCGACTGCGACAAAAATCATGCTGGCCATATTCCAGGCGATGTCCCTGCCCATTTTGCTTTTAAGCTTTGGGTGGTTTAAGATGTTTCTCATGGTGTTTTAAGCCTCTATAAAAATGGATGCCGATTCCGTCTTTGCTGTGTTTCTACTTTTCCAGCTTGGCATTATCCTGAATATCCATAAACATACCGAAGAACAGCGATTGGAGCGACGATATGGTTAATAGAACAAAGCCGAGATAGGTGCCCGTTGAAATGGTCACATTTTTGGCAAATGCCACAATGATTTCGACCAAAAAGTAGATATTCAGAAGCCCCAGCAGAAAAGAAAAGTTATAGAACAAAAACAGCGGGTGGAAGTCTCTTAAGAAATACTTGCCCCACAGGCGCTTGAAAAAAGACTTTAAAAGCAGCCACGAGATTTTCGGGATAACCTTGGCAATCTTCATCTTGGATTTTTCGCCCACATCGTAGACAGGTTTAATCGGAATCTCTTTGACCGTGCAGTAGGACATGTTGAGTTTCACCAGCATATCGTTGGGCATGCCATAATCGCGGTAAATGTTGTGAATTTCGATGCTTTCCAGCGCGGAAAGCGAGATGGCGGTGTAGCCGGTCTGAGTATCCGATACGCGCCAGTATCCGGACGCCACCTTGGTCAGCGCCGACAACACGGAGTTCCCGAAAAAGCGCTTTTTTGGAATCAGCACACGCGCCGATTTGTGGATGAGCCGGTTGCCCTTCACGTAATCCGCTTCGCCGTCGATCACCGGCATGCAGATGCTGGAGAGCTCGGACGGGTCCATCTGCGCATCCCCCGCCATGACGGCGGTGCAGTCGATACGGCGGTCTCTGGCCCATTTATATCCGGTGGCAATCGCGCCGCCCACCTTGGAATTTTCCTGATTGATGAGTACCACGCGGTCGGTGCTGTTGTCGTTGACTATTTCATGCTTGGGGAAGAACTTGGCTTCCTGTTCACGAATCTGCATCACGGCTTCCAGCGCGCGGTTGAATATGGTGCGTTCAAACTCCTCGCTGGGCAGTTCGATCACAACCTTGGATTTCTTCTGCTTTCTGATATATTCTTTCACGACGTCTTCGGTTCGGTCGGTTGAACCGTCGTTGACGATAATAATCCTGTCCACAAAATCAGGCATGGTGTCGATGACAATCCCGACCTGTGTTTCTTCATTATAGGCCGGTACGACCACGGCCACCAGTTTTCCGTTCAGCATGTTAAACCTCTGTCCTCTCTGCTAAAAAGAGTTTTAATCGCGTCAAAACCGCCATTAGAAATTATACAATATATAAAACGTGAACACAAATACTTAAATCAGATTCCGGCTGTTTTCCCGCGCCTTTCGGTACAGCACCAACCGCTTGCCCAAAACCGCGACCACCTCGGCGCGTAAGCTCTTCGCCATCGCTTCCGCCACTTCGCGCGCGCTATCGTCGCAGCCCTGCTGAACCTGCACCTTAATCAGCTCTCGTTTTTCTAAAACCAGTTCGGTTTCCTTCACGATAATATCGGTCAGACCTTCCTTGCCCACATATACCACCGGATCCAGCGGGTTGGCTGTTTTCCTTAAAAAAGCTCTTTGCTTGCTTGTCATCAATATCTATTTCTCCCTTTTCTAATCCACAAAATCAAATTCTACGTCGTTTAGCACCACCGTATCGCCGCTTTTGCATCCGGCTTTACGCAAAGCCTTGATGATGCCGAAATCCACCAGCAATTTTTGAAAATGCTGCATGGACGCAAAATCGTCCGGGTTGATTTTAAACAGAATTTCATCAATCAAATCGCCCGCCACCACAAAAGCGCCGTCCTGACGCGTGATGTCATAGCTCTTCTCCTCTTCCATCGCCCATTCTTCAATCACTCCGTCCGGCAGAATCGGCTCGGATTCGGGCAGTTCGGCCAGCTTTTCGCCTATGGCGTGCATCAAATCCTTCAGGCCCGCTTTGTTCAGCGCCGAGATGGAGAACACGGGAACACCTTTTTTCTTAAGTTCTTTTTTCAGCTTTTCAGCGTTTTCGGATTCTGCACCGATATCCGCCTTGTTCAGTGCCACAATCTCGGGCCGTTTGGAGAGCGCCTCCGAATAGTTTTTAAGCTCATTTCGGATGTCATGGTAATCCTGATACACGTTGCGCCCTTCGCTCTCGGCGCCGTCCAGTATGTGCACCAGAAGCCGCGTACGCTCGATATGCCGCAAAAAATCATGGCCCAGCCCCACACCCTCGGATGCGCCCTGAATGAGCCCCGGAATGTCGGCCATGACAAATGACGTATCGCCGTAGGCATAGACGCCGAGATTCGGGCTTAGGGTGGTAAAGTGATAATTCCCGATTTTGGGTGTAGCCCCGGTCACCACCGAAAGAAGTGTGGATTTCCCCACATTCGGAAAGCCGATGAGGCCCACATCCGCGATGGTTTTCAGTTCCAACTGAACAAAACGGCCTTTAGTTCGCCGCCCGGGCGTGGAAAACCGCGGTGTCTGGCGCGTAGACGACGAAAAACGGGCGTTGCCCTTGCCGCCGCTGCCGCCGGACAGCACTTTCTTCATGTCTCCGGCGCGGATATCCGCCACCACCTTGCCGGTTTCGGCGTCTTTCACCACGGTGCCTGCCGGAACATGCACCACCATGTCCTCGCCGTTCTTGCCGCGCATATTCTTCTTGGACCCGTTTTCGCCGTTGCCCGCCAGATATTTCTTGGTGTATTTAAAATCCAGCAGTGTCCGTACACGCTCATCCGCGGCAAAATAAACATCGCCGCCATGTCCGCCGTCGCCGCCGTCCGGGCCGCCCTGCGTCACGTACTTTTCGCGGTGAAGCGAAACGCATCCGTCGCCGCCGTCTCCGGGTTTAATATAAATTCTCGCTTGATCGATAAACATAGTTTCTTTTACTCTTTTTCCTGTTCTGCCCTATAAGCGTCCCTATAATATACACATAAATCATTTAAAAAGCAAGCGCCGCACAACGGCTTACGTGCCTTGCAGAATTTCCTTCCGTGCCACAGAATCCAGTGATGCGCGTCTTTCCAGTCCTGTTCCGGAACAGCCGCTCTCAGCTGCATTTCGGTATGGTAGACGTCTTTGGCGTCAGCCAGACCCAAACGGTTGGATACCCGGAAAACATGCGTATCCACGGCAATCGCCGGCACGTCATAGGCGTTGGAGATGACCACGCTGGCTGTCTTCCTGCCCACGCCTGGCAGCTTGATGAGTTCTTCAATGCTGTCCGGCACCACACCGCCGTATTCCTTGAAGAGTATCGCCGCCGCGTCCACCAGATGCCTGGCCTTGGTTTTGTAGAAGCCCACCGATTGAATCAGCCGCTCCACCTCGCCCAAATCCGCACACATCAGCTTTTCCGGCGTACCAAACCGCTTGAACAGGGCTCCAGTCACCTTGTTCACCTGTACATCCGTGCTCTGCGCTGACAGCATGGTGGCCACCAGCAGTTCAAACGCGTTGCTGAAAACCAGCGCCGGTTTAGCCCCGGCGTAGTAGGCGCTCAATCGTTTTAAAATCTCGTCTTTGTTTTTTTGGCTCATATGCGTATTATACCGAAAGCCCCTGTTTTTGGCTAGTTTTCCACTGTAAAATAGTGCCCTCACAAAAAAAGAGCGTGCACGATTGGTGCATGCTCTTTGTCCTTTATTTGTCTATTGCTGTAATGCCGCGATCTCCGTGTTCAGCAGTTCCACCGCTTTATCCATCTGCGGATCCAAATCATCCGTCAAATCCGGGTCTTCCACAAAGTAGTCGGGTGTCACGCCGGTGCCGTTAATCGAACGGCCCAGCGGCGAAAAGTACTCGGATGTGGTGAGCTTGACGCCGGTGTTTCCGTCGCCCAGGGGCAGGATGGACTGCACCACGCCCTTGCCGTAAGTGGTGATGCCGATAATCGATCCGCGGTCATAGTCCTGAATGGCGATGGAAAATAATTCGGAAGCCGATGCCGACCCATCGTTGACCAGCACGACAATCGGGATATCCCACATGCTGCTGTCCGACGAAATCGACGATTCGTTTCCGTCGCGGTCGCGCGTGATGATCAGCTTGCCTTCGGGCAGCAGTTCGTCCAGAATGTTCGTCACAATCCCAAGGTCTCCGCCGGGATTATATCTTAGGTCGATGATGACGCCTTTGGCGTTGTTCGCAATAAAGTAATCCTTGGCTTCGTTAAAACCTTCCAGCGCGTTGCCGGTGAAGCTGTATAGTTCCAGATATCCGAGACCGTCTTCCCGCATGGTGTAGTAGGTTTGGTCGGCTACGACGGTCTGGCGCACGATAGAGACGTCGAATGTTTCGTCCCCGCGCTTCACCTCAACGACCACGGTCGTGCCTTCTTCGCCGCGGATGGCATTGATAATCTCCTGATAATCATAGTCCTTAAAGGATTCTCCGTCCGCGCCGATCAATATATCGCCGATTTTGATGTCACTGCTTGCGGCAGGCGATCCTTCAAATATGCGATTGACCACTACGCCGCCGATTTCTTCATCAAACGATACCTGAACACCGATGCCCGAATATTCGCCAGCCTGATCTTTTTTAAACTCTGTCCATTCAGCTTGATCGTAATACACCGAGTACGGGTCATCCAGCGCATCCACCATCCCATGTATCGCGCCGTCCATCAGAACATCGTCGTCCACTTCTTTATAGTATGTTTGGTTAATCAGCGCCTTCACCGAATTCATCTCATCGGTGAGCGTTTCCTCTTGATCAGCGCTGGTCAAAGCTATCGTTAACGCAAACGTAAATATGCCGACCACCACCGCTGTCACAATAAAGGTGATGACGATGGCCCACCCCACCCGATGCTTTTTTTCGTTCATGATATCATTTGTCCTTTCAGATGCAGTGTCAGTAGCTTAGTAAATGGAGGCCGCGTATGCGTCCACAATTCTCTGTTGATGATCCGGGTCTTCGGCCCCGCTGCCGTGTCCGTAGGAATCCTTAAAGTGAATACAAAAGTGGCCGCCGAACCCGTTGTCTTCAATGCTTGTCTCATCCGAGGCATGCGGGTTGCCGTTCATTGACGCGGCGTAGGTGGTGCCGTTGACCGTCACCCAGATGGCGTGCCTGTCCCAGGACCATTTTCCGCCGTAAATCTGTTTCATAATCGCTGTATCTTCGGATGTTAAAGGCTCACAGTCGGCATGGTTATGTCCCGAATACCGCTGAACCTTAAAAGATTTTCCCGAATCCACATCGTAGATTGTGGCAACATCGCCTTTTGCAAACTCAAACTGTACCGTGTCCCACCATGATGCGATCATGACCGAACCATTGACGCCCTTGTCCTGCGCAAACGAATGGATGTCTTTATCTGAATAGAGAATCTCCAAAGTGGCCTGATCGGCCACACCGGTCTGTTCCAAATCCGCGTGTTTCTGGAACATCTTCAGGCTCTTGGCTGTGCTGGTGGTAAATTCGCCGCTCGCCTTGTAGCCGTAAAAACCGCGTTCATACAGCGCCCGCTGCATTTTCATCACCTCGGCGCCCTGCATACCCACTTCCAAAACCATCTCGGATTTTCCCGAGGCGGTTTGCATCACGCTTTCTTTTTCAACATATCCCGAAACACTGTTGCCGTCCGTGTCGGAAGCCACGACATAGTAGTAATCGCCTTCGATATCCTTAATGGTCAGCGGATATCCGGCCAGCAGTGTGCCTTCAACAGTTCCGTATGGACTCGGTTTGGATTTGACGGTCAGATTATCGACCAGTGAGTTCCCGTACAAGATATCCGTGGATGGAAGAAAGATGTCACTCACCTTGGCATAGCCGCGATAGTTTCCGTATATGATGCGGTACCATCCCGAACGCTCCTCACAGAAAACGCCGATTTCAACGCCGCTCGCCAGCGTGGTGACCACGCCTGAATCATCCCAGGGACGAATCATCACCTGCATATTGTCGGTGATGACCGTAGCGTCTTCAAAATACGGCATCGCGCTGGCCGCGGCCGGAGCCGCCAGAACGCCTAGGGTGATGAGTGCCCCCGTAACCATCAAAAAAACATGTTTATGTTTCAACGAAATGTCTCCTTTTCGTAAACGTCATTACAAAGCGTCAATAATATTATATACCTTAAAGTCAAGTTCTTGGCAAAGCGTGTCAGTCTTTCGACCGTTCGTAAGCATACTCCACACAAGCCTGATGCGTGGGGTCAATCTCGCCCGATGCATGCCCGATTGAGTTATAAAAATGGATACAGACCTGCCCGTCCATGTTGTCCTGACTGTTATAGTCCACGCCGTGCGGCATACCGTTGGTGGAAGCCGCATACATGACGCCGTTGATGATGACCCAGACCGGTCTTCTGTCCCAGCTCCATTCACCGCCGTAGGTTTCCAGCATAATCGCCGTATCCTTGGGTGTTGCCGGACATACGTCGGCGTGCCCCGTTCCGGCATATCGAATCACCTGATAGGATTTTCCGGTCAGAACATCCACCACCGTCACCGGCGTCAGCGTCTTAAACCGCTCATTAACCACGGTGAACCAGTCGGACATCAGCACTACGCCGCCCGAACCAGCCGCCTGTGCGCCTTCCAGATGGATATCCTCATCCGAATAGAGGATGCTTAAAGTTTCAGCGCTGGCGATTCCATCTTTTGTTAAGCCCGCCAGATCCTGAAACAGCCGGACCGCTTTTTGGGTGGCCGGGCCGTAAACGCCGGTACACGGATACCCATAGAAGTTCCGCTTTTTCAGTTCTTTCTGCATATTATAGACCGCAGAGCCGGTCATCCCCGGCGCCAGATAATATTCGGCTACCGCATCGTCGCTCATCTTGATAAAGTCCTTGGAGACATAGCCTTCTGTTTCATCCTCACCGTTGACCGAAACATAATACCAGTCGCCCTGAATGTCCTTGATGGTCAGCGGTGTTCCCACCGGCAGTTCGGTGATGACGTCGCTGTACTCGGCAGGGTCGCGGTGGACGCGCAGCGCGTCGCCGAAGACGTTGCCCTGGAAGCTGTCCTCGGACGGTAAAAAGACCAGATCGCGTTTGATATATCCGCGGTAGTTGCCGAAGATGACGCGAATCCAGCCGTCGTCATATTCACAGTATATCCCGATGCGCGAGCCGGTATCAATCTGGCACACCACCGGAGAATCCACTGACGGCCGCAGACGCATATTGACGTTCTGCCCGGTCACGGTGCCTTCCTCAAATCGCGCCGCATCCGCATATGCGGGTTTCGGCAACATCAAAAGCATCAGCACGACCAGCACCGCTGTCAGCCAGATAACCTTCTTCAGTTGTAGATGTATATGTAAGTATTCAAAATTCATCGTTAGTTTAATGATTGCCCCCGAACTTGTCTCGACGGTTTGGATAATCATAATACAAAGCATCCGCTTTTTCAACCGTATCACAGATTGTGTTTCAAAAGTTTAAAGTTTGGCAATATTTCTTTTGGGCCACAATATATGGTGTCTTACTAAAAGAAAAAGAGCGTTCGCACGCCCGCCTTCTCTTCCGCTCTGCTGTCTTAAATCTCCCGTCTGCCTTCCAGCGCCTTGGAAAGCGTCACTTCATCGGTATATTCCAAATCTCCGCCGATGGGTACGCCGTGCGCGATACGCGACACTTTCACACCGATAGGCGATATCAGCTTTTGGATATACACGGCTGTCGCTTCGCCTTTTACGTCCGGGTTGGTCGCCAGAATCACCTCTTTAACCACATCGTCCCGAAGCCGCAAAATCAGCGCTTTTAAGTTCAGTTCATCCGGCCCTGTACCCTCGATGGGCGAAAGCACGCCGCCCAGCACGTGGTACATCCCGCGGTATTCGCCTGTGCGCTCAAAAGCCAGAACGTCTTTAAAATCCTCCACTACGCACACCAGCGACGCATCGCGTCTGGCGTCCGCACAGATATGGCATACGTCTCGATCGGTCAGGTTGCCGCAGACCGAGCAGGTTTTGATGCCCGCCTTGGCTGCCAGCATATCCTCAGCAAACTGTTTTACCTCGGCTTCATCCATTTTAATCACATGAAAAGCCAGCCGCATGGCCGTTTTGGCCCCGATGCCGGGCAGCTTGGAAAAATGATGAATGAGTTTTGCCAGAGGCTCGATAATATACATGTGAAA
This sequence comes from uncultured Clostridia bacterium, assembly GCA_937863465.1. GTDB lineage: Bacteria > Bacillota > Clostridia > Christensenellales > CALMFG01 > CALMFG01. The sequence continues at coordinate 16,704 of CALMFG010000005.1, read as the reverse complement.
TTACCGGCGCGGCTACAGCAGACCGCCGAGGCCGCCGCCAAGGCCACCGGTCACTTTGGTCATCTCGGTCTTGGCCAGTTCGTCGGCTTTGTCCATCGCCTCGCTCACCGCCGCCGTCACCAGATCCTCCAGCATTTCCACATCATCTTTGTCCACCACGTCGGGTGAGATTTTGATGGATTTAATCTTTTTTGCACCGGTCACCGTCGCGGTCACCATGCCACCGCCCGCGGACGCGCTCACTTCGGCCGCTTCCAGCTGCTGTTGAACCGCCTGCATGTCCGACTGCATCTTCTGTGCCTGACGCATCATCTTCTGAATATCCATGTTTGTTCTCTTTTCTATATATTGATTCGTGCTGCCTAAATCTCTTTAATCTCAATGCCTTCAAACATATCCTCGGCAAAACGCGCCGCTCGTTCGGCTTCACGTGCTTCCTTCTTCTCGGGCTTGATGGTCAGGGTAATCCCCTCACCAAACTCAGCCTTCAGGTGGGCTTCCACGCGTTGATGGTTGTCGGCGTCGATCAGGAAGCTGAATGCCGCGCCCTCAGGCGCATAGAAGGTCAGTGCGCCGTCCGAGTCGCTGGCCAATCGCATCTGTTTGGCGTATGGGTACAGGTACCCGTCTTTGTCCCGAATCGCGTTCAGCGCCTTGGTCCAGCCGGCTTCACTGTTTTTGCTCGCCATGCCGCCAGCTGCTGCTTTATCCGCTGGCTTGGCCGCGGCCGGTTCTGCGGTTGCTTTGGCCGGTACGGGTTGCTTTGGTTCGGGTTTTTTCTCCTGCTTTGGCGGTGCGGACGCGATGACTCCGTCTTTCAGCCCCTGAACCACCGCTTCGAGGCGCTCCAGCCGCGTCTTGTCGTCGGCCGATGCGTCAATCTGCGGGCTCATCAGGCGAATCACTGCGGTCTCCAGAATAATATCCGGCAGGGAGTTCATCCGCATCCGAACCTCGCTGTCCACCAGCGTCTCCACGGCGCGCAGTAGTGCGCTCTGCCCAAAACGCTGACCCATCTCTTTCAGCTTTTCGGCTTCGTCATCCGAAACCCCTGCCGAAAGCGCGTCCGCGCCTTTGGAAAGGTACAGCATCGCGAGGAAAATATAAGCCAAATCCTTTAACAGCAGTTTGATATCCGCGCCCGAATCCTTGAGATCTTCGAGTTTCAAAATCGCGTTTTTCTCGTCATAGGCCGTGATGCTCTCGGTCAGCGAAAGCAATGTTTCGCGGTTGGCACCGCCCAGTACGGTCAGCACGCCTTCCACGGTCAGTGTGTCCGCTCCGCTTGTGCATTGGTCCAGAATCGACAGCGCATCGCGCATACCGCCCAGCGCCGTGCGCGCAATCAGCACCAGCGCGTCCTTTTCGGCTTCTATGTTCTGGTCGCGGGTGACATATTCCATCCGCGTCACCATATCCGCCACTGAATGCCGTTTGAAGTCGAACTTCTGGCAACGGGACAGTATGGTTGCGGGCAGTTTTTTGGGTTCGGTGGTGGCCAGAATAAACACCACATGCGAAGGCGGTTCTTCCAGTGTCTTTAAAAGCGCGTTAAACGCCCCTTGAGACAGCATGTGCACTTCATCGATGATATAGACCTTATATTTCCCGATGGCCGGCATCAGGTTGGCATTTTCGCGGATGTCACGGATGTTTTCTCCGCCGTTGTTGGAGGCCGCGTCAATCTCAACCACATCCACACTGTTGTCGAGAGCAATGCTCTCGCAGGAAGCGCAAGAAAGGCAGGGCTCTACGCCTTTTCGCGAAAGACAGTTGATGGCCTTGGCAAAAATCTTGGCTGTGCTGGTTTTGCCCGTTCCGCGGGGGCCGGTGAACAGATAGGCGTGCGCAATGCGTCCGCCCGATATCTGGTTTTTCAGCACATCAACGATATGTGCCTGCCCGACGACGTCGGCAAATGTTTCGGGGCGGTATTTGCGGTAGAGCGCACGGTATGCCATCTTCTCTCCTTAAAGGGTTTTTTACGAAGCTAAGCTGTTCGGGTCAACCGCATCTTCGCGGCTGGGGTCGGTCGGGTCATAATACTTGCCCTTATCGCGGTCGTGAATCGGGTCAATCGCCGCAGGCGCTGTAATGCCCTTGGGACTGCCGTTGACGATTTCAACCTTGGTGCCCATGGGGCAGTTCATATAGATCCAGTACGCCGCGCCGGTGTATGTGCGCATACATCCCGCGGTCGCGTTGGTGCCAATCTCTTTAAACGTGTTGCCGAACATGGTTTCAAAATCCATCTCGGCAAACACCGGGCCATGCATATAGACGCCATCGGTAAATTGGGAGACATACGGCGAGTAGGAATACTCGCGTTCGGTTCCCGCCGAGTCAAACTGTTTCCATTCGTATTTTTTAAAGATGGCGAATGCCCCTGTGGGCGTCTTTCCGGCCGTAATGCCGGTCGCCGTTAGAAACGTCTTGATGAGTTTGGTGTATTCTCCGTTTTCGTCCATCTCATAGACGTTGATGGTGTGCGAGCCTTTTTCGATGTAGATGTAGTACGGCGAAGGCAGAGGGTCCACGCCGGTGACATCCGACGCTTTCACGTAGCCGGTCTGACCATTCACCGTCACTTTGTGCCATTCCACTCCGGCCTCAACCAGTTCGGCTTTCGTTCCGGCAGTCAGCGTGGCGATGACGTTGTAGACCGATGTGGGCGTGATGATGACCGGTTCGCTGACCAGGTCGGTATCCACCGTGATATCCAGCATGGCCGCGGCGGGTGTCGGCTCGGGTGTGGCCTCGGCGACGGCTGTGGGAGTTGGTGTCGCCTGCGCCGCGGCGTCTTTACCGCCGCAGGCAGTCAGTGTGAGTATCAGGGCAAGCGCCAACGCGGCGCTGATGAATCGTTTCATCATGTTTTTATATAACCTCTTAATGTTTGTGTCATCCAATCCTTTTATTCTATTTTGCGCCAAAATAATTGTCAAGCGTTTTGGCGCGGGCCGGCCATCGTTCACAAAGCGTTTAAAATTTGTTCTGCATCCGTTTTCTTGACGAACCAAATGACATATAGTATATTTTTTTTGAGGTATTGACATGAAAAAAATCAGAGTGAAATCGAGCTATACTGCTCAACGGACCAGTCCCGTGCTGAAAAGCAGTTATCGGTCCAACAGTTTGCACCGTTATTCGCCGAAAGCCCGCTTAACGCGGCTGTTCGTCATCCTGGGCGTCATCTTTGCGGCGTTTATCACCGTTCTCGCTCTGTTTGTCTTCCCTAAGATTCATTTTGGGAAAAATTTCGGCAGTCTGGTGGAAACCCTGCCCACCCCCGACCCCACGCCCAATCCGTACGGTTCGCTCGTGATTCCCTCGGATATTGAATATACCGAGGATATCCCTTCATGGGTGAAAACCGATGTTTACGGACAGCCGGTGACGCTGAAACGGGCGGCATCGGACACCAGTGATACCCTGCTTTCGCTGGTAGACCGTGAAAACGTGACCGTAAAAGGCACGTCGGGCGATTGGTCGCTGGTTCAGTACAACCGCCAGTATGGCTTCATTAAAACCAAGTACATCTATCAGGGCGCGATACCCGCTGTTCCCGAGGTCATCAACAACGTGCAGGTCACCGACCTGATTTCGGGCGTTAAGAAGGACTCCCATCTGGTCAATGTGCAGGACGTGGTCTCCGGCATCACGGTGGATATTCAGCTGGCCAAGGATGATAATTATCTCGGCACCAAAATGTACCCCGTTCAGATTGCCCTGCTACAGGAGAAGACCGCAAGCAAGCTGAAAGTGGCGCAGGCGCTCTTCAATCAGGACGGCTACACCATCGTGCTCTGGGATGCCTATTGCCCATACTCCACGACAGTGGATATTGCCGAGATGTTCGGCGGATCCAGCACGCTGATCGATTCGGCAGCCAAGGGTTCCCGCAATAACCGCGGCACCAGCGTGGATATCACTATCATGAAGAAAGACGGCACCGCCGTGGAGATGCCGACCGACGGTATGACGCTGAACGCCGACCAGGCCGCGCGCGTCTTTAAGAATATGAACGAAACGGCGAAAGCCAACGTCAAGTATATGTCGGGCATCATGCGCAAAGCGGGCTTTATCACCAGTGATGCCGAATGGTGGCACTTCGATGATTCGGACTGGCAGTACTATCCGGTCATGGATTACGACCTGTTTGATTTTTAAACGATATGCGCAATTAAACACGGTTTGAAAAGGCCGTGTTTTTTTCTGTCTTTATCCTTCCGATTGCGCTATAATATAAGAGAAAGAAAGAAGGAATGCACTTTGACCCATCGTTCCTGTGCAACCGAATATTCCGAGTATTGCCACGCTATTGCGCCGTTTGACAACCGCATCGGCATTATGGGCGGTACTTTCGACCCCGTGCATAGCGGTCATATAAAAATGGGCATAGATGCGCATGACGAATTCGGTTTGTCCAAAGTGCTCTACATCCCAACCGGACGTCCGCCGCACAAAGACAAAAGCGACATCGCCGACAACGAGCACCGCATGGCCATGCTGGAACTGGCATTAACGCAGCCCTATATGCAGCCCTCGCGCATCGAGGTTGACCGCAAAGGCACCACCTATGCAGTGGATACCCTGAACCTCTTAAGAAAGATATATAAAGACCATGTGTTTTACTATATCATCGGCTCGGATACGCTTTTTAACCTGCATACCTGGAAAGACATCAGCGAAGTTTTGACCATGACGCATTTCATCGTTTTTTTTCGCGAAGGCGACGATCTAAACAAGGTTGAGAAGCTGATTGATTTCTTCAACGCGTCGGGGATTATGCGCTTCTTTCTGGCCCGGGAATCGGGGCTGGACATCTCTTCCACCGATATCCGTCTGCGGCTCTTAAACGGCTCGGACCTTTCGGGTCTTCTGCCGCAAAAAGTCATCGAATATATAAAGGAGAATAACCTGTACACCAAATGATGGACCGTGACAAACAACTGAAACTGCTCAAGAAATACATCAGCGGAAGCCGCCTGAAACACAGTTTAAGCGTGGAGAAAACGGCAATCAAACTGGCGAAGAAATATAACGCCGACGTCGATAAGGCCGCGGCGGCCGGACTTTTGCACGACATCGCCAAAGACCTTTCCAAGAGCGATCGAAACGCGCTGATTAAAAAATACCATCTGGAACTGACCCCGCTGGAGGAATCCGCCCCCGAACTGCTGCACGGCAAGTTGGGCGCGCTGATTCTGGCCGAAAACGGCATCACCAGCAAGAAGGTGCTGTCCGCTGTGGAGAACCACACGATGGGCACCGACAACATGAGCAAGCTGGACAAGATTGTCTATCTGGCCGATCTCATCGAACCCAAGCGGAATTTTTCCGGTGTCAAGAAACTCCGTTTCTATGCCGCACGTGATCTGGATGTGGCGCTTTTTGAATCGATGAAGGCTTCGCTTTTGCGGGTGATTAAAAGCGACAAGGCGATTCACCCCAAAACCATCGACGCATACAATCATTTATTGATTAATCATATCAACGTAAAATTATTCTAACGGTCATTTTCAGGAAGGAGACTGGATGGAAAAAAACACAAAAAACACCGCGCTGGAGATTGCGGAGATTCTCAAGAAAAAAGGGGCAACTGAAATTCAACTGATTGATGTCACCAAACAGACCATCATCACCGATTATTTCCTGATTGCCACCGGCAAAAACGTGCCCAACGTCAAGGCCTTGGCCGAAGAAGTGAAGGACAAGATGGGCAAAGCCGGCAAACTCCCCCGCCGAACCGAAGGCATTCGCGAGGCGCGCTGGGTGGTTATGGACTATGAAGATGTCCTGCTCCATATCTTCCATAAGGAAGAGCGGGCGTTTTACGGACTGGAAAACCTGTGGGCGGACGGCAACAACGTCGAGAATCTTTAAAGAAGATCAGCCAAACAAAAATAAACCCTTAAGGGCGTATGTCGCGCCTTTAAGGGTTTTGTTGTTTCCCGAAAGTTTAGCGGGATTGTCCGTATCTTCCGCCGTCGCTGCTTTCGTACCCGTCGTAATCCTCGGGCATTTCAGCGGCCGTCGTTGCCGCCGCAATCGCGTCGCGGTGAGCGGTCAACTCGGCCAGCGTTTCAGCGTCGGTGGTCACGGCGCTGCGCGCATCCAGATCAGCCAGAACCGCCGCTTTCAGGGCCGCAAAGTTGCCCTGCTGTTCGGCCAGTTCCCAGATGGTCAGGTCGCTGTCGTGCATCGCGTCAATGACGTCGCGCCATTCGGTTCCGGTCAGTTCGGCGTAGTCGGCAATGGTGCCGCCGTCGCCGTTCCGATTGCCGCTTCCGGCGTTCACGGCGTAAGACTCGTTGGTGCAGTCTTCGTCACAGTCGGCGTCCCGTGTGGTATCGGTGGCGCGGGTGGTCTGTCCGCTCGCGTGTCCGCTGTTCTGCCTTGAGGATGCCGCTCTGCCTGCACCGTTTCCGGCATATACCGATACGGCTCCAAACAGGATGACCGCCGCGATAGCGACGATGGCCAATGACTTCACTTTTCTGTTCATAGTTTTCACTCCTTTGTGTTTGCTGATTACGCTTTTCATTATGCAGGTATGGTCTCACAGCAACAGAACAGGCTTATGAACAAAATGTAAAAGAAAAAAGCCTTTTCAGGCTTATTTCAGAGAGTCATCAGGTACGGTATTCCCCATTGATTTTCACGTATTCGTAGGTCAGGTCGCATGTCCACATGGTGTCCTCGGCTTCGCCGTCCTTAAAGTCCAGCCGATAGACCACTTCGTTTTGGGACAGCACTTCCAGCGCCGCCGCTTCATCAAAGCTAAGCCCGCCGCCATCCCGGCAGACCATAACGTCGCCGATATAGATATCTACCTTTTCGGGGTCGAACATTCCGCCCGAGTACCCCGCCGCCGTCAGCAGGCGCCCCCAGTTGGCGTCCCGCCCGAAAGCCGCCGTCTTACACAGCGGCGATTTGGCAATCGCCTGCGTGATTTTCTGGGCGTCGGCTTCGCTCCGCACATGCTCAGCCCTGATGGTTAAAAGCTTGGTTGCGCCCTCGCCGTCCGCGGCCAGCATCTTGGCCAGCGTCTGACAGACCGTCTTTAGTCCCTCAAGAAACGCTGTATATTCGGTCGTTCCCGCGTCGATGGTTCCCCCGACTTTGCCCGAAGCCAGCAGAAGCACCTTATCGCACACGCTGGTGTCGCCGTCCACGCTGATGCGGTTAAAGCTGACGCTGACCGTCTGGTTCAGCGCTTCTTGCAGAGTCGCGGCGTCCATTTTGGCGTCGGTGGTGATGACGCTGATCATGGTGGCCATGTTGGGGTGTATCATACCCGAGCCCTTGGCCATGCCGCCGATATGCACGGTTTCGCTATGGATTACCACATCGGTTTCGGCAGTTTTAGGGTAGGTGTCGGTGGTCATAATCGCTTCCACGGCATCCATGCCGTCATCCGACAGCGCCGCATATGCCATCTGGATTCCCGCTTCGATTTTCTCCATATTCATGGGGATGCCGATGACGCCGGTGGAGCCGGTCAGCACTTCGGTCGTTTGCGCGCCGCAGATTCGGGCGGCGATTTCGGCCATCTTCAATGCATCCGCGCGTCCGCGTTCGGCCAGACACGCGTTGGCGTTGCCCGAATTGATGACCACGGCTTTGGCCCGTCCGCCCCTGATGTGTTCCATCGAAAGCGCCAGAGAATGGCCCTTCACGATATTCTGCGTAAAGACTCCTGCCGCCGATGCGCCGTCCTCGGCCACAATCAGCGCCAAATCCCGGTTGCCGTTTTTCTTGATGCCGCAGGCCACGCCCGCCGCTTTAAACCCACTCGCATAAGTCACGCCCTTGCTCATTTGTTTTGCCCCTTTGTCGCTTTTTGATAAAATAGATTCAAACAATAATCCAGATATTCGCCGCCCCGCGTTTCACTGCCGATGGCGATTTCGGGTTTTACCCGCCCGTGATAATCGCTCCCGCAGGTCACCAGCATCGCCTTCTTCTGTGCCAGCTTATCCAGCGTTTCAGCGACGGCGTCGGTGTGGTCGGGGTGGTAGGCCTCAAGACCGTTGAGGCCATAGCTTAAAAGGTCATCCAGCAAGTCCCCGAAGTTTTCGTCCATATGGTAAACGGGATGCGCCCAGACCGAAAGTCCGCCGCATTTGGCGATGAGTTCGATACAGTCTTTCTTGTCGATTTTCTCTTTCTCGATATACGTTTCAGCGCCCCGGCCCAGATATTCCTTAAACGCCTGCGCGAAGGTGGTCACATATCCCGCTTCCAGCATCGCCTCGGCCAGATGCGCGCGGCTCAGCATGGCGCCGTCGGCCTGCTTCCGAATGACGGCTAAATCCAGCCTGATGCCGCTTTCGGTCAATCGGTCTACATACTGGACGATTCGCTTGTCTCTGGCTTCTCTTGTTCTTTGTATATATGCTTTTAAGTCTGGATGTTCGGCATCCATGAAATAGCCTAAGATATGCAGCTCGTTCTCGTGCGCCACGCTGAACTCGACGCCCGATATGACGGGCAGTTTCACCGCCTCGCCCGCCTTCCTGGCGGCGTCCACATTGGCTGTCGCGTCATGGTCGGTGACGGCGATGAGATCCAGCCCTGCGTCTGCGGCCTGATTGACGACGCTTTCGGGCGTCTCCGAACCATCGGACGCATTGGTATGAATGTGCAAATCCGCTTTTATGCCCATATCAGCCTTTCTTGTCCAGAATCCCGCTCTGTTTGATGCGCTCGGCCGCCAGCCGGATATCGGCTGGGTCCGCGACCAGCGCCATGCGTACATGCCCTTCGCCCGTCGCACCAAAGCTGACGCCCGGCACGACCAGAACGCCGGCTTTTTCCACCAGTTCCATCGCAAACGCAAAGGAATCGGCGTGTCCTTGGGGGCATTTGGCCCAGACGAACATACTGCCTTGCGTTTTCTTGATTGGCCAGCCGATGGCCCCAAACGCGTCAATGATGCAGTCCCGGCGTGCCTGATAGGCCATGCAGGTTTCCTTCACACAGGCCTGATCCTGCGTCAGCGCAACCACCGCGCCCTTCTGCACCGGCAGAAACAGCCCAAAATTGGTGTTGGTCTTAAAGGTGTCAAACGCCGCGATATATTCAGCGTTGCCCATGCAAAACCCTACTCTGGCGCCGGCCATGCCATAGGTTTTGGAGAGCGAATTAAATTCCACCCCCACATCCTTGGCACCGTCGTAGCTTAAGTAACTGCCGCAGGTGACGCCGTCAAACGCCAGCTCGGAATAAGCGTTGTCATGGAACACGAAGATATCATATTTTTTCGCAAATGCGATGAGTTCCTGATAGAATTCCGGCCCGGCCACCGAAGCCGTCGGGTTGTTGGGGTAGGAGGCCACGATGACCTTGGCGCGTCTGGCCACCTCCTCGGGTACCTCGGACAAGTCCATAATGTACCCGTTTTCCTCCCGCTGCGGCAGGAAATAGATTTCGGCATCCGCAATCGCCGCGCCCGCGATAAACGCCGGATAGGCCGGGTCGGGCAGAATGACGAGGTCGCCGGGGTTCACGATGGGCATAAACGCCGAGGTGAGCGCCTCCTGTGTGCCAAAGGCCGCGAGAACCTCGGTTTCGGGGTTCAGTACCACCTGATAGCGGTCTTTGTACCAGTCGGCCGCGGTCTGCCTTAAGTCATCCAGATCCTTGATGGCGTAGATATAGTTTTTTGGGTCTCTTGCCGCTTCGGATATCGCGTCCAGCACCGCTTTTGTCGGCGGAATATTGGGTGTGCCGACCGAAAGGTCGATGACGCTTTTTCCCTGTTTGATGAGTTCGTTTTTCTTATCCAGCAGTACCGAGAAAACGCCTTTCTCGAGCCGCCGCATACGCTGACTGGTTTCCATTGATGATGCCCTTCTTTGAAAAATTCGGTATAAAACCAGTCTACTTGAAAGCCCCGTTTGCGTCAAGCCGGATGCAAAAAAAGAAGCCCGTTTGGTCTTGGGCTTCTTCGTAATTGTTTTTTATTGGTTTAGTTCAAATCCTGTGCGGGAATCGGTTTGCCCGACATGGTTTTCTCCTCTTCGGAATCCACCGGGTCAGCGGCCTTCATTTTGGGTTCTTCCGGTTTGGGCTCGGGCTTCACGATCACCGGCGGCAGTTCCTCCCCGGCCAGAATTTTCTGGAATTCTTCCTTATTCAGTTTTTCGCGCTCAACCAGAACACGCGTCACGCGTTCAACCATCGCTTTATTCTTGGTGATGATATCCTTGGCGCGTTTTTTGGCTTCGTTTAGAATCTTTTCAATCTCAACGTCCACCTTGGCCGCAATCGCTTCCGAATAATTCTTGGTGTGGCCGTATTCCTTGCCGAGGAAAACCTCTTCCTCACTGCCCAGGAACAGCATACCGATGCTGTCTGACATCCCAAAGTTAATCACCATCTTGCGTGCCACATCGGTGGCCCGCTGCAAATCCGATGTCGCGCCGGTCGAGACATCGCCGACCATCACTTCTTCGGCGACGCGTCCGCCCAGCATCATGGCAATCTCGTCCAGAAGCTTGGACTTGGTCATATGCATCAAATCCTCGCTCGGCAGGGTCATGGTGTAGCCCGCGGCCATTCCGCGCGAGATGATGCTGATTTCCTGAACATCGTCACAGTTAGGCAGCATATTGGCAACCATCGCGTGTCCCACTTCGTGGTAGGCGGTAATCTCCTGATCGCGCGGTGTCACCAAACGGCTCTTCTTTTCGGGGCCCATCATCACCTTCATGATGGCGTCCTGAATCTCGGCGTTGCCAATGCTCTTTTTGTTTTCTCGAGCGGTCAGAATCGCCGCTTCGTTTAGAATATTCTCAATATCCGCGCCGGTTGTTCCGGGCGTGGAACGCGCAAACGCCTTAAAGTCCACATCCGCGTCAAACGGTTTGTTCTTGGCGTGCACTTTAAAGATATCCTCTCTGCCTTTTACGTCGGGTCGGTTGACCACCACCTGGCGGTCAAATCGGCCGGGTCTGAGCAGAGCGGGATCCAGAATGTCGCGCCGGTTGGTTGCCGCGAGAACGATGATGCCTTCGTTCACTTCAAAGCCGTCCATTTCGGTTAAGAGCTGGTTCAGCGTCTGTTCGCGTTCGTCATGTCCGCCGCCGAGGCCTGCGCCTCTGTGACGGCCGACCGCGTCAATTTCGTCGATGAACAGAATGCACGGTGCGTTTTTCTTGGCGTTTCGGAACATATCGCGTACGCGGGAAGCGCCCACACCCACAAACATCTCAACAAAGTCCGAACCTGAAATAGAAAAGAACGGCACATCCGCTTCTCCGGCTACGGCCTTGGCCAGCAGGGTTTTGCCTGTACCCGGAGGGCCCACTAAAAGGACGCCCTTCGGGATTCTGGCACCAATTTTGGTGAATCGGTCGGGGTGCTTTAAGAAATCCACCAGCTCCTCGAGTTCCTGCTTCTCCTCGTCAGCGCCGGCGACATCGTCAAAGGTCTTCTTGTTTTTTGAATCAATATTCAGTTTGGCCTGGCTTTTGCCAAATGCCATCGCACTTTTGTTGCTGTTCTGGGTCTGGCGCATAAAGTAAACGAACACCAGTACCAAAATGCCCGTCACAATCAATGTGGGCAGCAACTGTACAATCAGCGGCTGCGCCGGTTCCGGATTATAGGATACATCCACGATGTCGCTGACCACGACGCCTTTGGCGTTCGCGATCTCGTTCAGACGGTTATCCAGCGCTTCCTGAGACGGTGCGATGGACGTATAATCATAGGTCTGCGGAAAACGGTCCGCCGCAATGGTCGAATCGGTTTTCAGCGCATAAAGATTATTGCCTTCGGCATATATCTGGCTGATCTGCCCGTCTTCCACCTGCTGAATCAGCTCGGTATAACTCAAATCTTTGGACTCGGTCGTGTCGCGTGGAATAAACGTATATATCAAAAACATCATCAATGCGAATGTGATTAGATAGACGATAAATCCTCTTCCTGATTTTTTCAATTTTACCCTCCTGCGTTATACTACTTTAATTAAATTATGTTAGCATATCCCCTTTCGTTTTTCAATGCGAAGGGACATTGGTTACATAAAACCTGATATTATTTTACGAAATATTCATCTTCTCACTCTTAAGCATATATCTCGGGCTTCAGGACACCGATATACTTGATATTGCGGTATTTACCCGCAAAGTCCAGCCCATAGCCCACGACAAACTCGTTGGGAACGGTAAATCCCACATACTCGCCCTCCACTTCCACTTCTCTTCGGGAGGGTTTATCCAGCAGCGCCACCACCGCGATGGATGCCGGATGACGGGCTTCTAAAATCTCTTTTAAATGCGTAATGGTTCGGCCAGAGTCGATGATGTCCTCCACAACGATGACATGGCGATCCTTGATGCTCTCCTGCATATCGTACTGGATGCGGACATCGCCCGTGGATTCGGTACCGCTGCCGTAGCTGGAGATGGCCAGAAAGTTCAGTTCCACATGGATATCCATCTCGCGAACCAGGTCTGAAAAGAACAGAACCGCCCCGCGCAGAATCGCAATCATCAGGGGGTTCTTGTCCCGATAATCGTCGGACAGCTGCTTTGCCATTTCCTTGACCCGCTTTTGAATCTCCTCTTCGGTCAGAAGTATCTTCGACATATCCTCGCTTGCAAACGCTTTACTCATCATATACCTCATAAAAATATTATAATTTTTTAAACTCAATTCGGCAGATATGCTGGGTTTCTTCCGTCACCTTAACGGTTTCGCTGATGCCGACGCCGGTGACCATCAGCACGGTATTTTCGTGTGCCAGCACAGGCAACCCCGCCCGTAAGTGCAGAGGCACCTTTCGGTCGCTCAAGTAATCGCTCAGCCGTTTTTTTCCGGTCATGCCCAGCGGCTGGATGTCGTCGTCGGGAAGCGGGTTTCGGAAAGCGGAAGCGCTTAGCTTTTCCGCATCCAGACATTCCGCGCCGGCCGTATATTCCGCCTTCTTCAGCCAAAGCAAGTTGAACCGATACCCAGAAAAGTCAAACGCCATATCCCGGCCGGTTTCGACCGCGACGGGCGAACCATCCGGCTTCGCATCTTTAAAAAACACCAGGTACCCATATGCTCTGGCCGCAGTCACGCCGCCGGGAGCTTTCGTCTTCTTGCCGTTCTGCGACAAAGATATCCCTATTATACTCTCAATATGGATAAATTCAACATCTGTCAAAGAAAAAAAAGTGCTTAAGATTTGTCGAACCACCCTGCGTCGTACCGCCGGATGCACCTGTTCCCATCCGTCCAGCGCCAGCCGTACTTCCCCGTTTTTTTGGGTCACGCACGCATCAACCGCCTGGTCGGCCGCCTGCCGGATATAGTCATCTTCGTCCGAAAGGAAGCCCGCCGTGCGCAGCATGTTCTGTCCGGCCTGTGCATTGATTTTTACAAGCTCGGGAAGCACCCGATGGCGGATGCGGTTTCTGGCATAGTCGGTATCCCGATTGGTTCGGTCACTTCGAAACGCAATTTTCGCCCGCTTAAGTTCAGTGAGGATTTCGGCTTTGGTCATCTCCAGCATGGGCCGGATATACAGTGGTGCGCGGAAAGCCTGCATCCCCAGCAAGCCCTGCATGCCGCATCCACGCGTGAGATTCAGAAGAATGGTTTCGGCCTGATCATCCAGATGATGCGCCAGCGCGATTTTATCCAGTTCTTTCGCTTCGGCGCATCGCTCAAAAAAAGCATATCGCAGTTCCCGGGCAGCCTGTTCCAGCGAAAACCCGTTTTTACGGGCGTAGGCCACAGCGTCCGCCTGTTCGACGGTCAGCGGAACCCCTAAGCCCTTGCACAGCCGCTGAACAAAGGCCATGTCCCGGCGGGATGCCCGTCCGCGGATGCCGTGCTCCAGATGCAGTGCCGATAATTCAAACTTTATTTCGTCTTTCAACTGAACCAGCGCATGCAAAAGAAACACCGAGTCCGCGCCGCCCGATACCGCGACGCCGACATGCTCCCCCGGCAGAATTAATTCATTTGCGATGATCGATTGTTTGATTTTTTCCGTTTGCATCATAGCATATTCAGTTTATCATAAACTGCGATGATTAAAAACCGCGACTTTAGATGCAAAAGGCGTGTCTTTGGCTTACAAAAACATCGGTAAAACGGATTCATACTTTATTTACAAAAAATGACGAGAAAACAATTGACCTAACCATCCGGCGGCGTTATAATCGCCAAGTCTCAATGAGGAGGAAACTATGGATTTTTTTTCATCCGACAGTCCGTGGGTATATCTCGCAATATTTGTCGGAAAGAACATAGAAGTGACTTTTGCCACCTTGCGTATCGTGCTCATCAACCGCGGCGAGCGGCTGAAAGGCTCGTTTGTCGCGTTTTTCGAAGTACTGCTGTGGCTTTTAGTCACCGGCTCGGTGCTGGTCGGTCTGGATGATTGGAAGCGCATTTTGGTATTTGCGCTGGCGTTTGCCACCGGCAATTACCTGGGTTCCTGGCTGGAGGCCAAACTGGCCTTTGGGCTGTGTTCCATCCAGGTCATCGCGCCGAAAAACGAAGCTTCCGCGGCATTGGTTGAGACCTTAAGGGATCAGGACTTTGCCGTGACCGTTGTGGACGGCGAAGGCAAGCTGAATAAACGATCTGTGATGCTGCTGCATTTAAAGCGCCGCCGGATTCAGGAAGCGGTCGGACTCATCAAAGCCTCTAACATCAACAATCTGATGATTACCATCAATGACACCAAGGTCATCCGCGGCGGATATATCAAAAAATAGTCAGCAAACGTAAAAAGCGAGTTCAGTTGGATATCGACTTCACTCGCTTTTGTTTTGGCTTTTTTATCTCGCATGATAATCAATGTTTGCTTTCTTCGCCTGTGATACCAAATCACGCGTTTTAAGCCGATATGTCCTGTCATTCTTCACGAAATTTGTTCCGCATTGGCGAAACTGAAACGACACCTGACAGTCTATGCACTGTTTTCGAATACTCAGCACCCAATCAAAATTCAGAGGTCTGGCGTTCGCATCCGATTCCCCGCCAACAATCACGCGTTCAACACCACGAAGATGATCCGAAAGATCAATCTTTTCCAGTAAAGGCTGGCAGATGATGTTTTTATGCTTAATTTTCGCGCGGTCAAAAAACTGTAACCGTATATCGGCCGTTCTTTGATTTTCGACGGTACATCCCACCAGAACGTTGTCATAGCCTTCGCCCCAGTCCGTCGGTACACACATCTCAAACCGTTCAATGCGTTTGGTTAAGAATATAAAGAACAAATCCGATCGGGTTTTCATCATTTCCCAGCACTCCGCCCGCCAAACATCCGCATCCTCAATGAGAAAATCCGAAGAAAAGCATACATAGACGATTTGTCCCGAGCGCATTTTATACTCGCCATTTCGATTCTTTTCGATTGGCGCATAAAATCGTTCTGTTTTGACAATGACGCGCGTATCCGTTCCGCGCTTTTTATCGCCTTTGTGGATATAGCAGTTTCTGCATCCTTCGCTAATCCTGCGGCATCCGCGCCATGGTTCCCACATCCCCATTTTTAAAGCTCCATACGCATTTGATTTCCCAGCTTTACCGAATTTGACGGCGCTTGAGACCTAAAAACCTTAAGGTGTTGTCATGGGATATCTTTTCGAAATCCTTCCCGAACACCGTCCGAAACTCAGTCAGGTAATCCGAAAGGCTGGCCTGGAACAGCATCAGCATATAAAAGTCCGACCCATACATCACCTTGCGTCTTGCTTTTCGCGATAACTGCAGATAGATTTTTTTGTAGACATCCGACAACCGGATGTCGCTGCCATCCGGGTAATGAAACGCCGAAAGATCGGTATAGACATTGGGATATCGATTTAAGAATTTAATCACCATGCCGGTCCAGTAGGCCTTTTTCTCCCCCAGTACGTAGCCCACCAGCTGGTCCCCGCCGCCAAAATGCGCAAAATTGATTTTCAGACGCGGATAGCGCGCCAGCACTTTCTCCCATAGCTTAGTGTGGTTATGCATCAACTGCCGTTCCCGAATCATATCGCCCGTTCCGCTTCTGTACGTGTGCGTGTAGTGAAGCATCTGGTCCTTCGCGTATTCCCGTATCGGGATAATCTCGCCCGAAACCGGGTAATAGACGTCACCCTCTACGCGGATCTCGCTTTGGACGTGTGAGAATCCGGCTTCGCTGAAATGGACGGTGATGGGAATCTGATTTCTCTGACAGTAGGCATAGACCGAGTTTGGGCCGGAAAACAGCGCCGGATGCGTAGGTGAATAGCCCAGGCCGGTATAGAGCTTGACGCCCTGAAACGGTTTTCCCTTTCCCACATATTTTTTAATCTCCGCGATGATGCCGCCCTCAATCAACTTGTCTTTTCGCGGGTCCACCGAAAAAAACGGATAGACGCGATTGCCCAGCTTTTCTTTTAATGCGACCAACTCGTCAATCTGCACCTGATAGCTGTCTTTGAAAAAATTGATGCTCCTGCTCTTTGGTTCGTCCGAGTCCGGCGCGGCCACACGGCCCAGCCAGCTCATCAGACGGCTCTGGCGGTCCTCTGCCAGTCTGCCAATCTCATTTCGCGCGCGGCGCAGCACGCTGGGGGTTTCCGGCTTCTTTTCCCCGAACGGTTTGGTCATCGTATAGCTTAAATCCATCATGAGCGGTACCGCCACAAAATCGCATCCGTAAGCCGCTTTCATGTCCTCATACCGTGCCTCCGGAGTTTCCTCGTAGGC
>CALMFG010000004.1 GCA_937863465.1 uncultured Clostridia bacterium | reverse complement strand
CTCTTCTCGGTTGCTGGGTGCCAGAATCGTCATGTTCGGCATATGCGACAGATAGGAGATGTCAAAGACGCCATGATGGGTTTCGCCATCGTCACCCACGAGTCCAGCCCGGTCCACCGCAAAAATGACCGGCAGATTCTGCATGCACACGTCATGCACCACCTGATCATACGCGCGCTGGAGAAAGCTGGAGTATACCGCAAAAACGGGAATAAACCCCTGTGCCGCCATTCCAGCGCTCATGGTGACGCCATGCTGTTCGGCGATGCCTACGTCAAAAAATCGTTCGGGAAACGCTTCTTTAAAGACATCCAGCCCCGTACCCTTGGGCATGGCGGCCGAGATGGTCACAATCTTATCGTTGTTTTTGGCCAGCTCCAGAATCTTGTTGCCGAAGACCTGCGAATTGCTGGGGACATCGGTTTTGGGCTCGGTCGATTGGCAACCCGAAATACCGTGGTACTTCTCGGGGTCGTCCTCAGCTGGCTTATAGCCCTTACCCTTGACGGTATGCACATGAACCACGACCGGTTTACCCGCGCGCTTGGCTTTTTCAAGAGCCTTGGTCAACTGCCGGATGTTGTGCCCGTCCACCACGCCAATATATGTGAATCCCAGTTCCTCAAACAGGACGCCTCTGACAAACAGATACTTGATTCTGCGTTTCAGCCCGTCCACCATGTGATATAGGAAATTTCCGATATAGGGAATTTTTTTAAGCAGATTGGCGAATTCGCGCTTGAAGCGGATATACCCCGCACGCGACCGAAGGCCGCCGAAATAGGTATGAATCGCACCGACGTTTTCGGCGATGCTCATGGCGTTGTCGTTGAGGACGATAATGAACTTATGTTTGGCCTGTCCGGCGTCGTTCAACGCTTCATAGGCCATGCCGCCTGTCAGTGCCCCGTCACCGATGACGCTGACCACCGAGAAATCCTCGCCCGCCAAATCACGCGCCCGCGCGATGCCCACGCCCGCCGAGATGGATGTAGAGCAATGTCCCGCCGCGAAAATATCGTGTTCGCTCTCCTGGGGTTTTAAAAAGCCCGAAATACCGCCGTATTGGCGCAAGGTCTTAAACTGCTCTTTTCGTCCGGTCAGAATTTTATGCGCGTAAGCCTGATGTCCCACGTCAAAGATAATCTTATCTTTGGGCGAATCAAAGACGGTATGTAAAGCCAAGGTGACTTCCACCATGCCCAAAGACGAAGCCAGATGCCCGCCGGTCTCTTTGACCGATTCTATGATAAATGTACGGAGTTCCCCCGCCAGTTCTTCCAGCTGCTTGGCCGAAAAGCCCTTGATATCCTTTGGGCTCTCGATGCTGTCCAGATATTTTGTCATGCTGTTCCCTTCAATAATCAAAATAAAAAAGCTTCAATGGAATTTTCCGCTTTTCTATCATACCACTAAATTTTAAAAATTAAACCTTATCTTTGCCCTTAAAAAAGACGACAACCGACCCGATCATGGATACAATCTCGCGGTTCTTTTTCATGGCGAAGGACTTACCCATCGCTTTGCCCGCCACAGTGGTCGCCGCAATCAGCGACGATAAACCAATGGCGATGGCGCTGTCCATCCAGGCACGTCCGTCCGTACCCACCTCGCTCACCACTTTGAGGGCGATGGCCGCGCCCGCCGCACCCGAAACGATGCCGCAGATGTCGCCGATGACGTCATTGCAGAAGTTGGAGACGATATCCGCTTTTTTCAGCATATCCAGCGCCGCCCGGGCATTGGGGATACGCTTGGCCGACATGGCGATAAACGGCTGCTGGTCGCAGGTGGCAAATGCCACGCCCACAATATCCGCCACCACGCCGATGCCGACGATGAGAATCAAAATAAAAAAAGCTGCGAAGATGGATAACCCTTGGGTAAAGTACTCCGCAACCACGCTAACGACGGACGCCAGCAGTAAGGATATAAAGAAAATTTTAAAAGCCCAATTCTTAACCTGTTTTGACTTTTTTCCTGTATCTGCCACAACCGTCTTCCTAATTTTTAATAATACGGTGGTAGCACGCTGGGTAAACCTTGCAGCATAGGTCCGGTAGAATTTCTCAATGTATGGCTCCTCGTCGCCGAAAAGAGCGGTTTCCCTTTAACACACATTACGCGGCGTCACCGCACACGTGACCGGATTACCATTAAGACCACACTATAATCCCCAACATGCCTGGTATACAGTCTAGGAGCTTTCCTCGACAGCACTACCACATCTTCTATCCTCTTTTGCAGCAATAGGTTTCAAACGGCAATCACCCGTTCCAGCATGGCCTATGCTTACGAACGCGCGTAATCCGAAATCCACCTACTCCACTCAAGGCAAGCTACTCTGTACATAGCATTTCGCCACATTACAGGTTTAACCCAAGCAGTAATCAAAAAAGACCACCCTCTTGGGCCCTCCACGGAAGCTGGGTCAACGCCTGCATGCCATTGCAGATCGCCCTTCAACCTTAACCCCCAGCATCAGCACCCGACTGGGCGTCAGCCGCCAACACAAGGGACTTCATCGATGTGCTCTTTAACGGATTTTTAGCCCCGTCTTCGAAGATGTGCGTACCGACTAGAATACTGCACCACCGTAATGGATTATATTATATATCCAAAACGCTTTCAAGGGGTAGGGTTTAAACGTAAAAATTTATTCACATCTGACTTTTTTCGCTTGTTTTTGGACAATGTGCCAAAAAGGCCGCTATAAACGGCCTTTTCATCAGTTTAAATTATTCGTCCGAACCCTTGGAATCGTCATCCGATGCGGTTTTCAGCTTGGCTTTTGGCGCCTTGCCGTCCTTGTTTTCGCCGAGGCCGTATTCGTCCAGAATCTTGGCTTTCAGTTCCTGCGCTATCTTCGGATTGTCGATTAAATATTTCCTTGCATTGTCACGGCCCTGACCGATGCGCTCATTGTTATAGGAGAGCCACGCACCCGCTTTATCGATGAGCCCGCATTCCACACCCAGCGAAATCAGAGAGCTTTCAAACGAGATGCCCTCGCCGTAGATGATATCAAACTCGGCCTGTTTAAACGGCGGCGCCACCTTGTTTTTCACCACCTTGACACGTGTGCGGTTGCCCACCATCTCGGTGCCGTTCTTTAAGGTCTCAATGCGGCGGACATCCAACCGAACCGAGGAATAGAATTTCAAAGCTCGTCCGCCCGGGGTAACTTCGGGGTTCCCGAACATCACGCCCACTTTTTCACGCAGCTGGTTGATGAACACCGCCACGGTATTGGATTTATTCAAAACCCCCGCCAGTTTGCGAAGCGCCTGGCTCATCAGCCGTGCCTGCAAAGCCACGTGTGTGTCGCCCATCTCGCCGTCGATTTCGGCCTTGGGCACCAGCGCCGCCACCGAATCGATGACCACGATATCCAGTGCGCCGGAACGAATCAGCATTTCGGTGATTTCCAGTGCCTGTTCGCCGGTGTCCGGCTGGGAAACGTAGAGGTTGTCGATATCCACGCCGAGAGCCTTGGCGTATTTCGGGTCCAGCGCATGTTCGGCGTCGATAAACGCCGCCGCACCGCCCAGACTCTGGGCCGAAGCGATCATATGCAAAGCCACGGTGGTCTTGCCCGAGCTTTCGGGCCCAAAGAGCTCAATCACGCGTCCGCGCGGAACACCGCCCACACCCAGCGCAATATCCAGTTCCAGGCATCCGGTCGGGATGACCGACACATTGACGCCTTCGTCTTCGCCCAGCTTCATGATGGCGCCCTTGCCGAACTGCTTTTCAATCTGCGCCAACGCCAGATCCAGCGCTTTGCTTTTATCGCTATTCATAGTTTTCTCCTCGAAAGATAATTGCGAACATCTGTTTTTATAGTACTATATGTTCGCCTTTTTAGCAAGCTTTTTTTATAAATTACGCAAATCCAGCGCACTTCGGTTCTTGACGATGTAATCCACGCACGACCACACCGAGAAAACCACGCTGATATACAGCGTGATATAGCCGATATAGTAGAACAACGGCGGCAGATATTCGGTAATCAGCAGAACGCAGATGGCGATCAGCTGAGTGACCGTCTTGATTTTTCCTAAAATTCCCGCGGCCATCACCTGTCCCTTGGCGGCCGCCACCAGGCGGAAACCGCTCATAATCATTTCGCGTGCGATGAGCACAAACGCGATGACCGGATGAATCTTATCGACGCTCATCAGCATGAGAATGCCGGCCAGCGCCAGCAGTTTATCGGCGATCGGGTCGATGAACTTCCCGAAGTCGGTCACCTGATTATACTTTCGGGCCACCATGCCGTCCACGAGGTCGGTCAGCGAAGCGGCAATAAAGATAATCAGCGCGAAAATGGTGGCATAGGGTATGCGCAGGTAAAAAAACAGGATAAACACGGGTACCAGCAAAATGCGGCTGATTGTCAGTATATTAGCGGTATTCATTTATTCGTTAATCTCTCCCATCAGATCATGATATTCAGCGTTGGTGATGATGACGTCATAGAATTCACCGATTTTCAGCGGTTCGGGCGACGACACATAGACTTTCCCGTCCGATTCAGGCGCGCATGCCTCGGACCTTGCGATATACATAAAGATATCGTCATCATATTCGTCGATGATGACGCGTATGGTTTCCCCGATACACGCTTTATTTTTAGCCAGAGAGATGTCGGCCTGCGCGGCCATCACCTTCTCGCGGCGTTTTTCTTTTTCCTTCTCGCTCACCGTCTCCGGCATATCAAAGGCTTTGGTTCCCTCTTCTCTGGAAAAAGCAAAACACCCCAGCCGATCAAACTCTGTTTCCTTGACGCTCTTTAAGAGCCGATCGAAGTCCTGTTTGCTTTCCCCGGGAAAACCGACCAGCAATGTGGTGCGTAAGGTCATGTCGGGGTAATGTTCCCTCAGCTTTTTCAGCAGGGCCGTCACCGAAGCATAGCTGCTCTTTCGGTTCATCGCTTTTAATACCGAATCGCTGAAATGCTGAATCGGCATATCCAGATAATTGACGATATTCGGAGTTGTATAGATGGTTTCCAGCAGTTCGTCAGTGACGCGTTCGGGGTAGCTGTAGAGCACGCGCAGCCAGGCGACGCCTTTCACAGCCGCAACTTTTTTAAGGAGTTCAGGCAGTCGCGCTTTGCCGTAGATATCCACACCGTACTGGGTGGTATCCTGCGCAATCAGCGTTATCTCCTTCACGCCCCGCGAAACCAGAATCTTCGCTTCGTCCACGATGCTCTCCATCGTCCGACTGCGGTAATTGCCGCGAATGAACGGGATGGCGCAGTAGGCGCATCGGTTGTCACACCCTTCGGCAATCTTGATATATGCGCTGTGCGGATAGGTGGTCAGCACGCGGTCTTCATTTTCGTAGTTGATGTTCTCGGTTTCAAAGAAAGTCCTGCGTTCCCCGCGAAAAGCGGTTTCCACAGCCTCGACAATATGGTGATAGTTTTCGGTGCCGAGGAAAACATCGGCTTCGGGAATCTCGTCGAACAGCACATCTTTGTATCGCTTGGAAAGGCATCCTGTCACGACAACACCCTGAAGTTTGCCGTCCTTTAGGGTGGCGGTCTCAAAGATGGTATCGATGGATTCCTTTTTGGCGTCATTGATGAATCCGCAGGTGTTGACAATCATCACATCCGCTTCTTCGGGTTCGGACGTAAACGCGTAGCCCGCACGCTGAAGGATGCCCATCATCATCTCGGTGTCTACCGTATTTTTAGCACACCCCAGCGAGATGATGCCGATGATTGGTTTTTTGTTTTCTTTAGAATTATTTATTTTCGTTAATTTCCTTTGAACATATCGTTATATTGTTCCCAGCTGATGAGTACCTGCCGGGGTTTTGGGCCCTCGGAGCGCGAAACGATGTTTCGAATCTCCATCTCGTCAATCAGTCTCGCAGCCCGCGCGTAGCCCACGCGCAAACGCCGCTGGAGCATGGATATGGATGCCTGCTCATATTCCAGCACAATCTCTACTGCCTTTGGCAGCAGGTCATCGGCTTCGTCGTCCGCTCCGCCGTTTTCGTCATCCCGGGTCACACCGTTTTTGATGTCCTCCACCGCGCTTCGGTCATATGGGCTGGCTTTTCTGGATTTTAAGAATTCGGCCACCGCGTTGACTTCACCGTTGGTCACAAAGCACCCCTGAACGCGCACCGGCTGATCTTTGCCTGCCGGATAGAACAGCATATCGCCCTTGCCCAAGAGCTTCTCCGCGCCGCCGATATCGATGATCGTGCGTGAATCGGTGTGCGAAGAAACCGCAAACGCGATTCGGGACGGGATGTTGGCCTTGATGGTGCCCGTGATGACGTCCACAGACGGCCGCTGAGTCGCCAAAATCAGATGGATGCCGCAGGCTCTGCCCAACTGGGCGATGCGGTATATCGCATCCTCCAGCTCCCTCGCCGAAACCTTCATGAGGTCGGCCAGCTCGTCGATGACCACGATGATCTTGGGCATCTTCTTTTCGCCTTCGGCAAACGCTTTTTCGTTATATTCGTCGATGTTCCGGCTGCCTTCGCCCGCCAGAACCTGATACCGACGCTGCATCTCCACCACTGCCCAGTTGACGGCGCTGGCCGCCTTTTTGGCGTCGGTCACCACAGGCACCAGCAGATGCGGGATGTCATTGAACACCGAAAGCTCGACCACCTTGGGGTCAACCAAAATCATGCGCACATCCTCAGGTGATGCGTTATACAGGATGCTCATGATGAGGCTGTTGATGCAGACCGATTTTCCTGCGCCGGTCGCTCCGGCCACCAGCAGATGCGGCATCTGCGCAATATCGGCAAAAATCTTTTTGCCCGTGATGTCCTTGCCGAGTCCGAACGTCAGATAACTCTGTGTATTTCGAAATTCGGAAGAATCGATGAGTTCCTTTAAATAAACGGTCGTCAGCTCTTCGTTCGGCACTTCAATGCCGATGGCCGCGCGTCCAGGTATGGGCGCTTCGATACGGATACTCTGCGCCGCCAAATTCAGCGCGATGTCATCGGCCAGACTGACGATTTTGGAAACACGGACACCCGGCGCAGGCACCACCTCAAACCGCGTCACGACCGGCCCGCGGCATATGTTGACCACCTTGGCGTCCAGGTTGAACGAACGCAAGGTTTCTTCCAGAACATGCGCCTGCTCGCGCAATTTAGTCTCGTTGGCCTTGGAGCCTTGTTTTATCGGCGGCGTGTTCAGCAGGGCGTACGGCGGCTTTACGTACGGCTCAATCTCGCTTAAGCCGTCATCCAGCGCCGAATTTGCACTGCCGCCAGTCACGGATTTCCCGCTGTCCGGCGCATCATACATGTCGGTGATTTTGATATCCCGTCTCGGCTCGTTATTTTTGGCCGCACTAAAATCGTCAAATTCCTCAGGCACAATGACCGGATGCTTCCCGCGGTCGGCGCGCGTGGATATCCGATCAATCTCATCCAGCTCTCCGTCCTGCTTCACCAGTCCCGGTTTATCCTCAAAGACAAACATCTCTTTCTTCTTCGTTGGATTCTCTTCCAAGAATGCCGAGTTGTTCAGCTGATTTGCATTCACACGGCTTCTCGTCTCCGCCCGTTCACTTTTTCTTTCCTGGATATTCTGCCGTGCCGAAGCGCCGGCGGCTTTCAGGTTTTTCACCATCGCTTTGATGGAGAAATTGGTGATGACCATGAGCGACAGCAGAAGGCCTAATATAAAGACCAGATAACATCCGGTCTTACCCATCCAGAGATTGATAGGGTAGCTTAAAAGCGCGCCAATCGCGCCGCCGCCGAAATTCTGATCCGTTCCGGCCAGATAGGAATGCCCGATAAACGCGAAATACCGATCGGTTAAATCCAGCGACGAAAAGGATATGGTATGAATCAGCGACGCCAGCGACAACGCGCCGATGATGTAGAACGTTGTTAAATTGGCAAAGGCTTGCGACTTGAAATCGGCGATGAGAAACACGCCGATTATAAACAGCAGCGGTGCCAGCGCATAGGCGAAAACACCGGTAAGGCCCAGCATCAGGGACTTCAAGAATGCCCCGACCATTCCAAGACCGCCCGAGTAGATTGAAATGCCGAGCGCGATGGCCAGTGCAATCAAAATGACGCCCTGAAATTCCTTGGCCAGCGGATGCTTGGGTTTCTTTGCTTTGCCTTTTTGTGTGTGCTCACGTGTACCCGTTTTAGACCCCGTTTTTTGTGCAGGCATGGTATATCCACCTCTATCTCTATTTCTTAACCTATATTATACATTTGTTTTTAAAATTCAACAAAAACTTTTTATCAGCCAGTCTCAACTATGATATAATATCCGCTGATATCATTCAACCCGACAAAAATAAATTTTAAAGTGACGATATATGATGATTAAAAAATTCTTCAAGACCAACAACAAGAACATCATTCTGTTTATCTTTACGCTGGCGTTTGTCAGTCTGGCGCTGGGGCTTTCCAACATGGTGTTCTCCAACTACTTTAAAGACGCCTATTCGGTCACGTCCTACCAGCGCGGGCTGATCGAGTTCCCGCGTGAACTGCCGGGCATATTAAGCCTTCTGGTCATCGCCGTCCTGTCCTATCTCGGCGATATCCGTATCGCGGTCATCGCGCAGACGCTGTCCTTTCTCGGCATCATGGCGCTGGGTTTCTTAACGCCCATGTTTACCGTCATGGCCGTCTTTCTGTTCGTCAACTCAATGGGCATGCACCTGTTCTTTCCTTTGGAAAAATCCATCGGCATGTCGCTCATCGAGGACAAACGGACCATCGGGCGGTGGCTGGGTACCTTTGGCGGGGTGAAGACCGCGTTCAATCTGGTAGCGGCGCTGATTGTGTTTTTCGGGTTCCGCTTTGGACTGTTTTCCTTTACCACCAAAATTAAATGGATTTTCATTCTGTCCGGCGCGTTTACGCTGGTGGCGCTGATTCTGCTCATCACTCTCAATAAACGCATCGGCGCGGCCGTGCAGTCGCACCGGAAAATCAAGCTGGTATTTGATAAGGATTATAAGTTCTATTACATCCTGGCCGTGCTCTATGGCGCACAGAAGCAGATTGCACTTGTTTTCGGGCCTTGGGTGCTCATCGAAATTCTCTCCAAGGGCGCAGATACGCTTTCTGTTCTTAACATGCTGGGCGGTTTTGCCTGCATGTTCTTCATTCCGGCTGTCGGACGGTATATCGATAAAATCGGCATTAAAAAGATGCTGTATTTTGACGCCATCACCTTTATCGGCGTCTATGTGCTCTACGGCGTCGTCAGCGGCATGTTTGCCATGGGTAAGCTCGCGCTGGTCGGTCTGCCCGTATTTCTGGCCTATGGGCTGTATGTGCTGGATATGATGAGCGAGAGCATGGATATCATCCGTGTGTCATACTTACGCGCCATTGCCAAATCCGAGACGGACATCACGCATACCCTGACCACCGGCATGAGTATGGACCATGTGGTCAGTATCCTTTGCGCCTATCTCGGCGGCATCGTCTGGACGCACTTTGGCCCGCAGTATGTATTCTACGGCGCCGCGGCGCTCTCGCTGACCAATCTGGCGGTCGCCGTCTTCGTCAAAATCGACCACCCCGTGCATACCAATCCGGCGGATATCGAGCTGGAAGAGATGCCGGAATAATCCCATGTATTTCAACAATAAAAAGCTTGATGCGAAAAACGCATTAAGCTTTTTTGATTGCTTCTGCTTTTTTTAATGCCAGATATAATGCGTTCTGACTGGCGTTTTCGCGGATGGCCGCGCGTTCATCTTTCCGTCCGCGGCTTAGGCGAAACTCGTGCGTCTCGGTGCCGTTCGGCCCGCAGATGCCGATATAGACTAGCCCCACCGGCTTTTCTTCGCTTCCCCCTCCCGGTCCAGCGATGCCCGTGACCGAAATGGCGATGTCCGCACCGCTTAATCGTTGAATGCCTTCGGCCATCTCGGCGGCGGTTTCGCGGCTGACCGCGCCGCATTTTTTCAGCGTGCTTTCGCTGACGCCAAGAATGCTCATCTTGGCGTCATTGGCGTATGAGACCACGCCGTATCCGAATACGTCGGATGACCCAGGAATCTCAGTGATTTTCTTGGCGATTAGTCCGCCGGTACAGCTTTCGGCGGTTGCGACGGTCAGCCCCTTGGCTTTCAGCGTTTCCACCAGCGCGGTCTGCAGGTTCGGCGTATCCACCGCATAGACGTTCTCACCGAAGATAGCGCGGATTTTCTCCACCACAGGATCGACGATTTCCAGCCCCGCTTCGCGGTTTATCGCCCGCGCCGTCACGCGCACGGTCACCTCGCCCTGTTTGGCGTAGGGCGCCACTGTGGGGCTGGTGCTCTTCGTCATCAGGTCATACAGCGTATCCTCCACGCGGGATTCCCCGATGCCGAATATCCGTATGTTTTTAGAGACCAATGTGAACCCCGAGCGCTGTTCGAGGATAGGGAACAGCTTGTTTTTCAGCATAGGTTCCATCTCGTAGGGCGGGCCGGGCAGCATGACCACCGTCTTGCCGTCCTGCTCATAATAGATGCCCGGCGCAAGTCCGTATTCATTATCCAGCACCGTGCACCCTTCAATGACCAGCGCCTGACGCAGGTTGTTTTCGGTCATGAGGCGTCCCAGCGAATCAAACAACCGATTGATGCTCTCAATCGCTTTTTCGTCCTGCACCAGTTTTTTCCCGAAATACCCGGCCACGATTTCCTTGGTGATGTCGTCATATGTGGGCCCAAGACCGCCGGTGGTGATGACCATATCGGCTCTGGAAAACGCGGTTTCAATCGCCGCTTTCAGCCGATCGGGATTGTCCCCTACCACAGTCTGGTAAAAGCTATCGATACTTAAGTCGGCCAGCACTTTGGCGACAGCCGAAGCATTGGTGTTTACCGTGTCGCCCATCAAAAGCTCGGTTCCGATGGACAGGATTTCGCATGTCATATGTTTTGCTCCGTTCCGATTAATCACTGATGTTTCACAAATAATTTGTTATTGTATGCCATTAGCTTGTGATATACTCTATTACATAAATTTAAAAAAATCAACAAAGGAACCTGCATGATTAAAACACATCGATTACATAACGGCATCACGGTAGTGATGGAGAATCTTCCGCATTTCAATTCGGTCAGCATTGGCGTTTGGGTAAAAACCGGTTCAGTCTATGAAAACGATAAGGAAAACGGCATCTCCCACGTCATCGAACATATGCTTTTTAAGGGTACTACCACGCGAAGCGCCAAGGATATCGCCATCGCGTTTGATAAAATCGGCGGACAGGTGAACGCTTTCACCGCCAAGGACGCCACCTGCTACTACGCCAAGGTGGTTTCGGATGATACTGAAGTGGCGGTCGATATCCTTTCCGACCTGGTCAAGAACGCGGTTCTGGATGAAGGCGAACTGGATAAAGAGCGCTATGTTATTTTAGAAGAGATTGCGATGGTCAATGACCAGCCGGACGAACTGGCTTTGGAACAGGTCTCCATTGATTACTTTGAGGGTTCAGATTATTCCAAACCCATCATCGGACCCGCCGAAAACGTCAAGCGGTTTAAACGCAAAGACCTTATCGACTATATGGGACGGCACTATTACCCTGACAATATGGTGATTTCGGTGGCGGGCAAAATCGACGAACCCAAGCTGATTGCGCTGTTGGAGCAATACTTCGGCGATGTGAAAAACCCCGAATCTTCGGAGTATGCCGCTTCGCCGATTATTGAGTTTTCGCCCAAAAAGAACACCCGTTTTGTCAGCCGAAGCATTGAGCAGACCCATATCTCGCTGGGCTTTAAAGGCCTTTCCTACGACAGCGACGACCGTATGGCCTATATGGTGCTCTCCAACCTCTTTGGCGGTTCCATGAGCTCTCGGTTGTTCCAGTCCATCCGCGAGGAACTGGGGCTGGTCTACAGCGTCTACTCATACCCTGCTTCTTACGTTGGCTCTGGTATGTTCGGCATCTACGCCGGAACGGGCGCCAAGACCGCCGAAAAAGCGCTGGCGCGCATCTTTGAAGAGATTGAGAAAATAAAAAAAGACGGTATCCCCGAAGATGAGTTTTTGAATTCCAAAACCCAGCTTCACGGCAACTATCTTTTGAGCCTTGAAAGCACCAGCAGCCGCATGCAGGCCATGGGAAAATCACAAATCCTGCTGGGGCGCGTGGACAGCCAGGAGGAGACCCTGCAAAAGCTTGCGGCAGTGACGATGGACGATGTCATCCGCATCATCCCCGCTGTGTTCGATATGAGCACGCTGAATGCCGACTTTATCGGCAACATCGCCGACAAGAAGGCGCTGGCCAAGCTCTGCGAATGATGTTTTAAAATCATCTCACTTTCGTTAGGAAAATTCTTCGGTTAATCGCATTCAGGCTGTCAAGAAAGGCACAAGACGAGGAAAACAAAGCCCTGAAAATCAGTCCGCGTACTATGTGTACGTTACTGGTTTGCAGGGCTTTTTTGACGAAGTAAGTTTAATTTCTTTTAAGGAAATTAAACGATTGAGCCTTTATCGGCAGTCTGAAATCTAGTCTCTGGGTTTCATGGTCGGGAACAGAATCACATCCCTGATGGTATAGCTGTCGGTCAAAAGCTGGACCAGACGGTCTACGCCCATGCCCATTCCACCGGTCGGCGGCAATCCGTATTCCAGCGCCTGAACATAATCGTCGTCCATCATCTGCGCTTCCTCGTCGCCTGCCGCGCGCTGACGCGCCTGCTCCATAAACCGCTCACGCTGGTCGATGGGGTCGTTCAGCTCGCTGAACGCATTGGCCATCTCGCGGCCAGTGATAAAGAGTTCAAACCGTTCGGTCAGCCATGGGTCACTCGCTTTGCGCTTGGCCAGCGGAGAAATCTCAACCGGATAGTCGATGACAAAGGTCGGGGCAAACAGGGTTTCCTCAACAAACGCTTCAAACGCGGCATACAACAGTTCGCCGCGTGTGCTTTCCGTTTTGGTCTCCAGGCCAATCTTCTTGGCCAAAGCAATCGCCTCGGCGTCATTTTTAGCCGCGCCGAAATCCGCGCCGGTCTTTTCCTTCACGAGGTCGATCATCGTTTTTCTCGCGAATCCGGCCGATAAATCCACCGTTTCGCCCTGCCATGTCACTTCGGTTTTGCCCAAAACTTCCTTAGCGGCGTTGACGATAATGCCTTCGGTGATATCCATCATGCGCTCAAAATCGGCATACGCCTCATAGAGCTCTATCATGGTAAATTCGGGATTATGCTTATAGTCCATGCCTTCGTTGCGGAAAACACGGCCAATCTCGTATACGCGTTCAAAACCGCCGACAATCAGCCGCTTTAAATGCAGTTCCAGCGCGATGCGCAGGTACATGTCGATATCGAGCGTGTTGTGATGCGTGATAAAGGGTCTGGCCGCCGCGCCGCCGGCTGTGCCGTGCAGGATGGGCGTTTCCACTTCAATATACCCCTGACCATCTAAGTAGCTTCGGATAGACTTAACGATTTTGGAACGCGCGATAAACACGTCCTTCACTTCGGGGTTGACGATGAGGTCCAGATACCGCTGACGGTATCTTAAGTCCGGGTCTTTCAGGCCATGGAACTTTTCGGGCAGCGGGTTCAGCGATTTGGAAAGCAGAAGTATCTCATCCGCTTTAACGGATATCTCGCCCTTCTCGGTTAGGAAAACAACGCCCTTGACGCCGAGGATATCGCCGATATCGGTTTTCTTGCGAAACGCCATATACGGTTCTTCACCCATTACATCCCGACGCGCATAGACCTGAATGCGGTCGGTGGCGTCCAGCAGATGCAAAAAGCTGGCCGCTCCCATCACGCGCTTCTGCATCATTCTGCCGGCGATCGTGACGGTTTGGCCTTCCAGCGAAGCGAAATTCGCCTTAATCTCCTGTGCGCTGTGGGATTTATCAAACCGGGTCACCGCGTACGGGTCATGCCCCGCTTCGCGCAGTTCGGCCAGTTTCTCCCGGCGTATGATTTTTTGTTCGTTTAAATCTTCAATCGGTGCGTTGACATTGCTGTTCTGCTCGTTGTTCTCCATTTTTCCTGCCTTATCTGTGTATATCCTTAATCTCCATGATGAGATCCCCGCCGGGCGTAGAAACAGTCACTACATCGCCCACCTTCTGGCCGATTAGAGCACTGCCCACGGGTGATTCGTTTGAGATTTTATTCTTCTTCAAATCCACTTCGGCCGAACCGACAATCTGATATTCGATTTCCTCTTTATATGTCTTATCAAATACTTTCACAGTTGTGCCGACACCGACTTTGCGCAAGTCAACTTTACCCTCGTCCACCACAACGGCGTTGCGAAGCATTTTTTCGATATTGCCAATCTCAACTTCCACACGGGCCTGTTCGTTTTTGGCTTCGTCATATTCGGCGTTTTCGGAAAGGTCGCCAAATTCACGCGCCACTTTAATGAGATCCGCGATTTCACTGCGTCTGGTTGTCTTTAAGTAGTCCAGTCTGTTCTCTAGTTCTTTAACCCCTTTAGCGGTTAAAATGGTTGCATCGTTTGCCATTCAAATTCCTTTCGCATGATTGAGTATTGTCGCTCATCAGTTAAGCTAAATTCGTTCGTATGAAAAACCTTCCATGTTGTATTTTGCAATTATAAGATAGCCGTTCCCGCTTGTCAAGTTACTTATCAGCGTAACCATGCTTGGGAACACACTCTTTTTCACGTTCTATTTTTGCCTGTGGTCTAGAGATGATCCTCGATCAGTTTGATCAGCGCCCGTTTCGTTGACAGCCCGACGTTCTGGTTGGCCACCTTGCCGTCCTTAAACAGAATCAGCGTCGGGATGCTCATCACGCCGTAAGCCTGCGCCAGTTCGGGGTTTTCGTCAACGTCCACCTTGCCCACCACTACTTTGCCTGCATATTCCTCGGCCAGTTCTTCCACGGTGGGCGCAATCATGCGGCAGGGTCCGCACCATGTGGCCCAAAAATCGACCAGCACGGGCTTTTCCGCTTTTAAAACTTCACTTTCAAAGTTTCCCTTCGTCAACGTCTTTGTCTGTCCCGCCATATTCTTCTCCTTCGGTGCTTTATTAGTCTGCTATTTTATATGTGCTTTTCAGGCGCTCTTTAAACATCGGTTCCAGCGCGCGGATAATCAAATATGCAATCAGCGTAAACCCGATGCCGAAAATACCGCCGAGGATATCGGCTTTCATGCCGAGCAATCCGGCATTTCCTAAAGCATACCCCACTACCGCACCGACCACCAGCATGGCCAGCGGGAAGATATACGCGATGGCCGAAGATACCATCACCTTTTTGGTTTCAATCTCCACTTCCACCATATCGCCTTTTTTGACGTCCTTGTTGTTCCAGACTTGCACCACTACATCTTTCTGTTCCTTCGTCATCCCGCACGCTGTGCAGTTGCCGCAGGCCGACGTCCGTATAAATTTGACAAAAGCCAGTTTGCCTTCGGTTCCGACCACTTCGCCTTTTTCTATCATATTGAATCACAACTCCTTTCGTTCATCCGTTATGCACCCCACAGCCAGACTCGCCAGAATCAGCCCCGCAACCGACGGCACATAGGGCACAGAGCCCAGCACCGTGCTGTCGTCCGGATTCACTTTCGGCGTTTCTGTGGAATACACCACGGTTAATCCCGAAATCCCCTGATCTTTCAGACGCTTTCGCATCACCTTGGCCAGAGGATCCACACTGGTTTTATAGATGTCCCCGATGGTCAGCTTGGTCGGGTCGGTCTTGTTGGCCGTCCCCATCGAAGAGAAAATCGGGATGTTTTTTTGTTTTGCGTAGACGATTAAGTCCACTTTTGCGCCCACACTGTCGATCGCGTCGATGATCACATCGGCATTTTCGGGTATCAGTTCACGCGCGTTATCAGCAGTTAAAAACACCTGATGCGCAACAATGTCTATGCACGGATTGATATCCAGCGCGTGCGCTTTGGCTACTTCGGCTTTGGATTTCCCCAAAGTCGAAACACTGGCGACCAACTGGCGGTTGATGTTGCTCTAGTCCACCACGTCACGGTCGATGGCCACCATATGCCCGACGCCCGCCCGAACCAGCGCTTCAAATGCAAACGATCCCACGCCGCCCAAACCCACGACCACCGCCGTGGCTTGGTTCAGCCGCGCTAAACCCGATTTGCCCAGCACGCGTTCGGTGCGAATCTGCCATGCCGCACTCATCTTTTATTTGGCGCTCTCTGCGATGCGCAGGTATAGTTCTTTCAGCTGTTTCGGTTCCACCGGTGCCGGCGCTTCGCTCATCAGGCAGGAAGCGTTCTGCACCTTCGGGAAAGCGATGGTATCCTTAATGGAATCACGTCCCGCCAGCAGCATGACGATACGGTCCAGCCCAAAAGCCAGACCGCCGTGCGGCGGTGTGCCGTATTTCAGCGCTTCCAAGAGATATCCAAACCGTTCAGTTGCATATGTCTCATTGTATCCCAATGCCTTAAACATCATCTGCTGTACTTCATTGGAATGGATACGGATGCTGCCGCCGCCGATTTCGTTGCCGTTTAAGACCATATCATAGGCCTTGGCGCGCATTTTTTCGGGTGCGGTTTCAAACAATTCCAAATCCTCGTCCATGGGTGCGGTGAAGGGATGGTGCATCGCGGTATAGCGCTTCTCTTCCTCGCTGTATTCAAACATCGGAAACTCGGTGACCCAAAGCAGGTCATAGGTTTTCGGCTCAATCAGTTCCAGCTTCTCCGCCAGTTTCAAGCGCAGGTTACCCAGACTGTCGAAGACCACTTTTTCGGTATCGCCCACAAAGAAGATGATATCGCCGGTTTCAGCGTCCACGCGCTTTAACAGGGCATTCAGCTGGTCGTCGGTGAAAAACTTGGTAATCGGGCTTTGTATGCCGTCTTCTTTCATGGAAATCCAGGCCATGCCCTTGGCACCGTAAATCTTGACGAAATCCACCAGCGCGTCGATTTCACGGCGGGCAAACGCCTCCACCGCGCCTTTCACGTTGATGGCGCGTACACTGCCGCCTTTTTCCACGATGGAAGCGAACACCTTAAATTCGGTGTCTTTCACCAAATCACTGACATTGACCAGTTCCAGTCCAAAACGCGTATCCGGCTTATCCGAGCCGTAGCGTTCCATCGCTTCCTTATAGGTGATGCGTTTTAGCGGAGTTTTGATATCTACATCCAGGGCACTCTTGAATATCGTTTTAATCAGCCCTTCGTTGACATTCATGACGTCGTCGGGCTCCACAAAGCTGAGTTCCATATCAATCTGCGTAAACTCGGGCTGGCGATCGGCTCTTAAGTCCTCGTCGCGGAAACACTTGGTAATCTGATAGTACTTATCGTAGCCCGCTACCATCAGAATCTGTTTGAAAATCTGCGGGGACTGCGGCAGGGCGTAGAACGAGCCCGGATGTACACGGCTGGGCACCAGATAGTCTCGGGCACCTTCGGGCGTCGATTTGATCAGCATGGGCGTCTCAATTTCCAGAAACCCGTTTTTGTTTAAGTATTCCCGCGTGACCTGCGCAATCTGGTGCCGCATCATCAGCACCTTTTGGAGCTCGGGACGTCTTAAGTCGAGGTAGCGGTATTTCAGGCGCACTTCGTCGCGCACCTTACTGCCGTCTTCAATCTCAAACGGCGGCGTCTGGGCCTTTGAAAGTACTTTCAGCTCATCCACCTTCACTTCAATCCAGCCAGTCTGCATTTTCTCGTTGATAGTCTCTTCGGCGCGTTTGACAATCTCGCCTTTGACGGCGATGACAAATTCACTGCGGATGCTTTCCACCGCCGAAAAATCGCCTTTAAACTTGGACGCGTCAAACACCACCTGCATGAGGCCGGAACGGTCTCTTAAATCCACAAAAATCAGCGCGCCCAAGTCGCGCCGCGTCTGTACCCAGCCCATCAGGGTCACCGATTTGCCGATATCCGCCACAGAAAAACTCGCACAATAATCCGTGCGTTTCCATCCCATTAATTGTTCGCTCATGAAAGTCTTACTCCTGAATTATTTAAAATATATTGAACTATTCTTCAAAATCTTCTTCAAATTCCCCGTCGTCGTCCTCATCTTCCTCACAGAATACCGTGACTTTGCCGGTCAGCTCGCCGATGACGAAGTTCTCCACCTCATGTTCGGGGAACACGGCTTCGGTGCCGTCCGCATACTTAACCGTAGTGACGCTTTCCAAAAGGTCCGCGTCCCGGATGATGACCGCCTGAACACCGTCGCTTAAGGCATCTTCAAACTCGCTTTCAATGCGTGTCGCAAATTCTCTGCCGCCTGCCGCCAGACGGGTCTGTACCTGCATCAAAAAGATACTGGATTGAAAACCCTGCGCGCCGATATAGAGATCGGCATCCTTATCAAAGAGAATCGCCATGTTGTTTTCTCCTTTTATCTAGTTTCGTGATAATGCGCCAATCAGCTCTTCAATCGTCAGTTCAATCTCCTGATTGGCTTTCATATCTTTTAAGCGGATGATACCGCTTTCCAGCTCATCGTCACCCATGACCACCACATGCCCTGCGCCGCATTTATCGGCAAACTTCATCTGGGCTTTCAAACTGCGCCCCATGTGATCGAGGTCGGCCTTGATGCCGCCCTGCCGAAGCGCGCTGACCATCTCAATGGCCTTCATGCGTGCGGGTTCGCCTGCGGTGCAGATAAATACTTCATATAACGCCGGCTCTTTAATGATGAGCCCTTGCGATTCCATGACCAAGAGCAATCGCTCCATGCCCATGCCGAATCCGATACCGGGCATCTCAGGCCCGCCGATTTCGGCTACCAGACCGTCATACCGTCCGCCGCCGCATACCGTTCCTTGCGCGCCGATGCCGGTGGCGATAAATTCAAAAACGGTTTTGGTGTAGTAGTCCAAGCCGCGGACAATCATCGGGTTAATCGCGTATTCGATTTTCAGTATCTTTAAAATCTTCTGTAATTCATCAAAGTGGTTCTGACAGTCGTCGCAAAGATGGTCGATCATCTTGGGCGCGTCTTTCACCACTATCTGGCATCCCTCTTCCTTGCAGTCCAATATGCGCAATGGATTGGTCTCAAAGCGCTCGTTGCAGGTTTTGCAGAGCTTGTCCAGATTGCCGCGCAGGTAATCTTTTAGCACCTCATGATACGCGGGCCGGCATACCGGGCAGCCGATGGAGTTGATGTTGAGCGCGATGCCTTTAATCTCCATCTTGTCCAGCAGACTTTTGGCTACGCTGATGACTTCGGCGTCGATGGACGGCGCCGTTGAACCGAAAACTTCGATGCCGAACTGGTGATGTTCGCGGAGTCTGCCCGCCTGCGGGCGCTCATACCGAAACACAGGACAATTTAAGTAATACATCTTGGTCGGCTGGGCGTTGGCGTACAGGCTGTTCTCAACAAAGCTGCGAACCGCACCGGCTGTGCCTTCAGGTTTTAGTGTAATCGAACGGCCGCCCTTATCTTCAAAGGTGTACATCTCCTTTTGGACGATATCGGTGGTGTCCCCCACGCCCCGCAAAAAAAGCTCGGTGTTCTCAAAAACAGGCGTGCGGCTTTCTCTGTAGCCAAACTTGGCCACCTCGCGCCGGATGACATCCTCAATATAATGCCATTTATAACTTTCCAGTATGGTGACGTCTTTCGTTCCTTTTGGTGCGCTAATGCTCATCGCATACCCTTCTTAATTAAAAAAATAAAAAGATACCACGTTAACTTGGGACGAGCCAAACCCGCGGTACCACCCTTCTTTCCCAAAAAGTACGCCTTTTCGGGCTCTCAATCGTACGTATTAAATCGACAGAAATGGTGTTGTTTTTTCGGAATCACGCGCCGTTTTCGGTTGCAGTCTATTGCCGAAAACTCCCTGTTTCTGCGTGCGATGCGTTTTCCTTAAAAAGTCCTTTTCCGCATTGTCAAATTATTATACATGGGTTTTTTTCGGCTGTCAATGATACCCCGATTAACTAAAAACCCGTTTACAAATTCTTATTTACAGCGTAATGATTTCGTAACCTTCGTTGATGTATTTCAGCATACTGGGGTGGCCGTTGAGTTCATCGTTAAACGGGATGCCGCATGCGGCGTTATAATCATATACGCCCATCTTGATAGAGCAGGCTTTGCAGACCGAATCGAAAAGGCCCAGCTCCTTCACCCGCTGATAGACCGGATGGTCGGACTTGTCCAATTCTTCAATCACCTTGACCGCTTCGCCTTCCAAAACGATAATCGCCTTGGTACCCTTTGCGTTCATCTCCAGCGCATTAATCAACACATGATTAAAACACATAATTTCACCGTTAAACGCAAAAAACACGTATTTTTTCATGTGCCCGCTCCTTATTCGTCATCCTCGCTGAGTTTGTTTTTATTCTTGATAAATATCGGCACATCCAGCTCACTGCTGTCGTCAAAGTCTCCAAAATCCATGTGCACCTTTTTCTTGGGAACCTGCTTGATGGTACCCGTGCCGCTGTCCGTGTTGAAGATGTCGGTCATCAGTTCGGGCTCAAAGTCCAGTTCATCTTCCATGTCCTCGGGTTTATGCTCGAATTCATCCGGCATCTCGGCAAAGCCGGTGGCAATGACCGTGATATGCACCTCGTCTTTCATGGTGGGCAATGTATCCGCGCCAAAGTAGATATGCGCTTTCGGGTGAACCGCCCGCTGGATTAAGGAAGCCGCATCCTGAATTTCGGTCAGGCTGATGGTTTCGTCGCCGATGACGTTCAAAAGAACGCCAGTTGCCCCTTTGATGGTGGTTTCCAGCAAGGGCGAAGCAATCGCCGCTTTAATCGCATCCATGACCTTATATTCGCCGCTGCCGTCTCCGATACCCATATGCGCCACGCCCCGCATGGACAGCACCTTGCGTACATCGGCAAAGTCGAGGTTGATCATGCCAGGACGGCTGATGAGGTCGGTAATGCCCTGAACGCCCTGACGCAGAACGTCGTCCGCTTTCTTAAAGCACTCCACCAGGGGCGTACCCTTTGGCAGAATGAGCGCAAGTTTTTCGTTGGGGATGGTGACAATGGTGTTGACTTTGGACATCAATGTCCGATGTCCCTGCAGCGCCGCTTCCATTCTGTGTCCGCCCTCAAAGATAAACGGAAGCGTGACAACCGCCACCGAAAGAATGCCGAGTTCGGATACAATTTCGGCCACCACAGGGGCCGCGCCCGTTCCCGTGCCGCCGCCGAGACCTGCCGCGATAAACACCAGATCGGCGCCCGCCACCGCGTCCTTAATCGCCTGACGCGATTCGATTGCCGCCTGTTTGCCGGTTTCGGGGTCTCCGCCCGATCCCAGTCCGCGCGTAATCTTTTCACCAATCTGGATTTTAACGGATGCTTTTGAGATATTCAGCGCCTGCATATCCGTGTTGATGGCTAAAAATTCGGCGCCCTGAAGGCCGATTTGAATCATTCGGTTGACCGCGTTGTTTCCGGCGCCGCCGATTCCTATCACCTTTATTTTTGCGTACATGCTGCTTCCCACTTCAAAATCCAGAGACATGTCTGTTTCTCCTGTTATAGCCGATCCGTTTATTCTTTTCGGTCGGCCGAATATGTTAATCTATCTTATCCTTCTTCATTGGACAGCACATGGTCTAAAAGCCCAATCGCGTTGTGGAAATTCGGTGATGAATAATTGGTGGCGTCGATCTGCGGCAATATGGTGGTGAGTCCCAGATTGTCCTCCAGATAGGCCGCGCTGCCCTTCATCATGGAAATCCCCGCCCCGGTGAGATACACCTTGGTGGTTTCGGGCAGTTCCACATGCGATTCATTCAATGCGGTTTTAATCATATGCGTCAGATGATCCACCCGGGAAAGAATAATCTCGGCAATCATCTGCTTGTCCACTTCAATGATGTTTCCATCCTGCCGCACCGTTTCCTTCACATGCTGCGGATAGATGGTGGTTTCAAACGAAAACCGGCGTTTGATGCGCTCGGCGGATTCCATATCGATATCCAGCACCTGTGAAAGGTCGCTGGTAATCTGGGCACCGCCCGCCGGAATCACGCGCGAGTAGATGACCGTATCGCCGTATATGATGCTAACCGACGTATCGTAGAACCCGATATCCAGCAGAACCGAGGACGCGTCGCGTTCCTCAACGGGAATCAGGAAGAGCGCCTGACACAGCATCTCGGGTTTAAACGCCGTGATGGAAATACTCAGCACATCCAGCAGTGTCTTCGCTTCGTATAAAAAACGTTTTTTGGCGAAGATAAACGCAAACTGCCCTTCAATGTGCGAGGCTTCCACGCCCACAGGATCGATGAACAGGTTCTGTCCGTCCAATTTAAAATACACCGAACTCGCGTGCACCATTTCATATTCATCCGGCACATCAAAGTGCTGGGCGTTTTTCATCATCCTGTCCACGATTTCAGCCGTGATGACACGGTTGTTCCCGATGATGTCCATGGCCGATGACGCGCAATGCACCCGGCAAAAGCAGGGCGGGATGCCCACATACGCCGAAGTCGGGTTCTGTTTGGCCTTGGTTTTGGCTTCTTTAATCGTCTTTTTCAGGACTTCGGGCACCAGCTCCAGCTCCTGCCAGCGTCCTTTTTTTAACCCCGCATAGTTTATCTGGGCCAACGAGACAATCTCAAACCGTCCCCTAGACCGCTTTCGGCCTATGGCGCAAATGACTTTTGATGTTCCAAATTCCACTGTCATAACAGATTTGCCCATGCCGGTTTGTATCCTTCTTAATATCCAATATAGTGTATACGGGAACACATATACCACTACATATACATAATATCAGATGTAAACAAAATAATAAATAATAATTTGTCAAAAAGTGCCTCATATAGCCGTATAAATCGGAAAAATTATTCGGAATAGCTCGCCGATTTACCCGAAACCACGTTAATTGTGCCGGCTGAAATATTTTTTGCAGTCAGTTCTTCGATGGCTTTATTAATCCAAATGATTTTGTCTGAGACCTTTTCAGCCTGTCCAAACTCAATCGTGAACCCCACATCGGTGCGCATGATGATGTTATTGATGTCCGACATATTCATTTCGGTCACCACGCTGGATAAATCGTTGAATTTCACATCTTTTAAGATGGCCGTCAGCGCATCATATTGGTATGGCGTCGCGGTGGTCAGGCTTTCGCCCGGCACGGCGGTAAAACCGGTGAGACCGGTAATTATCAAAACCGAGTAATTGACTTTATTGATGGACTCCAATACATTCCCCTGATTGTCCAGAACATAGTTGCTTTCCTTCCCAATCAGCAGGGCCGCCGGAATCCGTTCGTAGACCTCCACGCGGACAGTTGACGGGAAAAGCCGTTTGATCCCGTAGTATTCCAGATAGGGGTCCGAGTTGATATAGGATCTCACCTTGTCGGTATCGATATCAAACAGGTTCTGATCCTTTTTGATGCCGCTCAGCTTGGTGATATAATCAGAAGAGATGTTAATATTGCCTTCCACTTCAATTTTTGATACCCTAAAATACCGCCAGCCGATGAAGAGAAGCGCCATCATCAGAATAAATATGAAGATGAGCATTCCAATGCCCGATCGTTTTTCCTGATATTCCATGTTTAATACCCCTTCGCTCTTCGGCTGCTCTGAATAGTCTGCGGCGTCTGATGCGCTTTCAGCTGATCCTGGAACCGATTTCCCTGATAGGAGATGTTCAGCACGATGCCGATCTCACCCATGAACATAACAAGAGCGGTTAAGCCTTGCGAGATAAACGGCAGTGAGACGCCCGTCGGCGGCATGGTTCGCGTGGCCACCGCAATGTTTAAAACAACCTGCAGGCCAATCATCACCATGATGCCGGTGGAAACCAGCATACCGAAAACGTCCGAAGACCGTAAGGCCGTGCGGATGCCGCGATAGATTAGCACGACAAACAGGATAATCAGCAACATTGCGCCGGCAAACCCCAACTCCTCACAGAGGATGGAGAAAATGAAGTCCGATTCGCCGTAAGGCAGGTACAGGAATTTCTGCATGGAGTTGCCGAGTCCTCGCCCCAAAAATCCGCCTGAGCCGATGGCGTAGAGCGACTGAAGAATCTGATAGCCCTTGCCAAGCGGGTCCAGTTCGGGCGTTAAATAGGCAAACAGCCGCACGCGGATGTATTCCTGCGTGGAAAGCACATAGGCCGCGGCGCCGGCTGCCAGAATCAAGAATCCAAGCAAATAGAACAAATTCGATCCGCCGCACAGCATCATGGCAAACGCGATGATGACAATAATCATGATGGCCGAATAATTCGGCTGCGGGACGATCAGCGCCGCAATGACGCCCACCACCACCAAGACCGGCCAGATGCCGTAAATAAACGATCTGACTTTAGGCTGGTTATCCTCCAGAATTTTGGCGATGGATATGATCAAAAAGAATTTGGCCACCTCGGAAGGCTGGATCGTGGTGAAGCGCAGGTTGATCCAGCGGTGGGAGCCGTTGATTTCCACGCCTACGCCAGGGACATAGACCAAAAGCAGTAAAACCGCCGAAATCAGGAGTCCCCAGTATTTAAATTTAGCTAAAAAATGATAGTCCATCAGCATACCGACTGCCATAGCACCCAGGCCCAGGATGGCGCCCACAATCTGTCGCTTAAAGAAATACAGGCCGTCGTTGTTATATTGCTCAGAATTTTCGGCCTGATAAAAACTCGCGGAAAAAACCATGATAACGCCGAGCATGACCAGCACGATGGTCACCACCAGAATGGTATAATCGTATTTTCTGTCTATTAACCGTTCTTTCAAGATTTTGCCCCCTAAAATCCGTTGACGATTTCTTTAAATCTCGCTCCCCGAATTTCAAAATTTCGAAACATATCATAGGATGCACAGGCCGGAGACAACAGCACATTGTAACCGGGTTTTGCGTTTTGTCTGGAAACAAGAACCGCTTCCTCAAAGGTATCGGCCGTGCTGACTTTTTTAAAGCCCGCTTTCTGGGCCGCGGCCAGCAGTTTGTCTTTCACCTGTCCCAAAACCACAATGCCCTCAATATATTCGTTGAATTCAGCAAACATGCTGTCAAATTCATTCTTTTTATCATATCCGCCCAGGATGAGAATGGTCGGCCGATCCATCGCCTTAATCGCATTGATGGTGGCGTCCGGATTGGTGCCCTTGGAGTCGTTGATGTAACGTACGCCTTCAAATTCACGTACAAATTCGATGCGGTGTTCCACACCCTTAAAGGTCTTTAAGGTATACGCGATGATTTCGGGCGAAACCCCGCAGACAAAGGCCAGCGCTGTGCATGCTAACGCATTTTCCAGATTGTGCTGACCCGGAATATATACCTCGTCCGCGCGGCAGATTTCGGTAATTTTTTCGCCGTCCTTGAAGATGATCATCCCGTCCTTGACAAATGCGCCGAAATCCAGCACGGTTGTCCGGCTGAACCACGTGTTTCTGGCTTTGTGCTTACCCGCCATCGCGCGTGCGATATCGTTATCATAGTTCAAAACGACAAAATCGTTTTTGTCCTGATTCGCAAAAATCTTCTCTTTGCATTCGGTGTAGTATTCCATCGTTTCAAAGCGGTCTAAGTGATCTTCGGTGATGTTTAAAACCGCGCTGGCGATGGGTTTAAAATCCACCGTGGTCTCCAGTTGCAGCGCCGCCGCCTCCAGAACCACCATATCTTCCGGTTTGGTTTCGGGCGCCAACAGCGAAAACGGCGTTCCGATGTTGCCCAGGACATAGGTCTTTTTCTCGGTGTTGCCGAATATTGCGCCGGTCAGCGCGGTGCAGGTGGTTTTGCCGTTGGTACCCGTGATGGCGACCAGCGGCGCACTGCATGCGCGAAAACCCAGTTCAATCTCGGCGATAATTTCAATGCCGCGTTTTTTGGCTTCCACGATAAACGGTACGCGTTTGGGTGGAACTCCGGGCGACAGCACCAGCATGTCCACTTCGTCCAGAACATCCATCGGGCTTTCGCCAAGAAATTGACGATCGCAGACCGAATCGAATATCCCGCGCTCTTCGGGCGAAAAATCCTCCGCTTTTTTACTGTCGTTGATATATACGGTTGCGCCGCTGTCTTTCAAGAGTTTGGCGCAGGCGATGCCGCTTTTGGCCATGCCCACAACCAGAGCCGTTTTTCCTTTGACCTCTAACATGTCCGTTTAATCCTTATGATATGATTACGCCAATCCCAGCAAGGTGAGCAGGCACAGGATGGTCGTGATGATGCAGTATGACGCAACGATTTTGGGTTCCTTGACGCCGCCAAGTTCAAAGTGGTGGTGCAGGGGTGCCATACGGAAAACCCGCGTTTTGGTGCGCTTGTAGTGACTTACCTGAATGATGACCGATAGTGCGGTCAGGACGTACATCAAACCGATAATCGGCAGAATCAAGCTGAGCTTGGAGAAAATGCCCATGACACTGAGCGCCGCGCCCAAACCCAAAGAGCCGGTATCGCCCATAAACACTTTGGCCGGATACGCGTTGAAATGCAGAAATCCCAGCAGAGCGCCGGCCAGTGCCGCCGAAAATACCGCCATGTTCTGCATATCATAAAGACTGCCTGAGCCGAACACAAAGGTGACGCCCAGGACACTGGAGAAAATGAAGACGAATGTGCCCGCGTTGATCATGGTCACCGAACCGGCCAGCCCATCCACGCCGTCCATCAGGTTGACGCTGTTGACCATGGCCACCAGTATGAATACGGTAAACGGAATGTACCAACCGCCCAGATTCCATGTGACGTTGAAGAAGGGCACGATAATCGTGCTTCCGATATCTTCATTGTAATACGCATAGACGGCGACCAGAATGGCCACCAGAATCTGCGCCGAAAATTTCTGCCATGCGCGCAGACCCATCGAACGCTTTTTGGTGACGATAATCATATCGTCAATAAACCCGATCAGCGTGTACGCCAGGTAGGTGCCCAATGCAACCAATACCAGTTCCAGATTGCCTTTAGCGAATATCAGCGTGGCCGCCACAACCCCGAAGAGCGTCATGATGCCGCCCATCGTTGGTGTGCCTTCTTTTTGCAGATGGGACTGCGGGCCGTCGTCACGCACGTGCTGTCCGGCCTTCAGACGCTTCAGCGTCGGGATTATCGCATAACCGCTGGCCAGCGAAACCGCAAAACCCACCAATATCGCCAAAACCTGTGTCTTCATACCTTGTTCCTAACCTTTATCCTTAAAAATAGTTTTCTTAAATTAATACTTCTAAATCTCAGAGAGCAGTTCTTTGACGACCACTTTTTCGTCAAAGTCATACTTAACGCCGTTAATCTCCTGATATGTCTCGTGGCCCTTGCCCGCCAGAATCACGATGTCGTCCTGCTTCGCCATCTGCATGGCGTACTTCATCGCTTCCCGCCGGTTTTCGATGACCGTATATTCCCCGCTGGTCTGTTTCATTCCTGCCTCTACCTGCTCCAAAATCTTGAACGGGTCTTCGGTTCGCGGGTTGTCCGAGGTGATGACCGAAAAATCCGAAAGCCGACCCGAGATTTCGCCCATAATCGGCCGCTTTTTGGCGTCCCTGTCGCCACCGCATCCAAACACCGTGATGATGCGTCCCTTGG
Organism: uncultured Clostridia bacterium; assembly: GCA_937863465.1. GTDB lineage: Bacteria > Bacillota > Clostridia > Christensenellales > CALMFG01 > CALMFG01. The sequence continues at coordinate 5,104 of CALMFG010000004.1, read as the reverse complement.
CAAAACGTCGTACCGAGGAGATGGTGCTTTGCAGGCTGTCCGGCGTATGCGCATAATCCAGTATCACAGAAAACCCTCTGCCGCCGGTGGGCAGAACCTGACAGCGTCCGTCCACCGCATGCATGGTCTCCAGCGTCTCAATGCCCGCCGATTCCGGCAGACCCAGCACGTCCAACGTACCCAGCGCCGCCAGTGCGTTGTAGGCATTGAAATAGCCGGTTACGTGCATATTCAGCCGTTTGACCAACTGGGTTTCTCTATAGTAGTTAAAGCTGATGCCTTCGGGCGTGACGACGATATCGTCCGCCGAATAGTCGGCTTTGTTATTGATGCCGTAAAGCTTTACGCAGCCCTTTGCCGCGGCCTGCATGGTCTTATACGCCGCATCATCAGCATTCAAAACGCATTGTCTGGATGCCGCAAATAGCTTGGCTTTGGCCGCCGCGTAATCGTCAAAATCGGTGTGGAAATCCAGGTGATCCTGCGTTAAGTTGGTGAAGATGCCTACATCAAATGTGATGCCCGCCACGCGCTTCAACGCCAGCGAATGGCTGGAAACCTCGATGACCAGCGCATTGCATCCTTCACCGACCATACGCGCCAGCAGGGCGTTCAGGTCGGGCGCTTCGGGTGTGGTGTGTTCGGTATGAATCTCTTGGTCGCCGATCATGTTGTGGATGGTGCCGATGAGCCCCACCTTTTTGCCCGCTTTTTCCAGAGCACTTTTTAGCATATAGGTGATGGTCGTCTTGCCGTTGGTTCCGGTCACACCGATCATCATCAGCTTTTTGGCCGGATCACCATAGAACCGGCACGCGATTTCCGCCATCGCCAGACGGTCGTCTTCCACGATAATCTGGGGGATATCCAAATCTAGCTGGCGCGCCACCATCAGCGCCGCGGCGCCCTGTTTCACGGCCGATTCGGCATATTCGTGCCCGTCTTTTTTAAAGCCGGAAATGCAGAAGAACAAATCCCCTGCCTGCACCTTTCGTGAGTCATACTGCAAACCGGCGATTTCGGTTCCGGCCTCTCCCGTCAATTGACAGGATATGGTGGCCGTTAATTCATCCAATCTCATATATTGTGTTTTTTAACCTTCTTTTATTCCATTTTGGTTCCAATATATCATAATGGTTCAGCGCCGTGTTAGCAAGTAATTTTAATATCCGCTTAAGGTAATAATGGTTCCTTTTGCCACAGACGAACCTGCCGGTATGCTCTGTGTGGTCACAGTGGTACCCGACTGGGCAATCATTACTTCCAAACCCAGGTCTTTCAGCGCAGTTAGCGCTTCCTCCATGGTGAGGCCCACCACATTGGGCACATCCACATAGACTGTGTTTTCGGTGGCCTTCACGCTCATGGTGAGCTGAACCGACCCGCCTTTGGCCAGACTGGCGCCCGCGGCCGGAGACTGGGTTTTGACAGAGCCAGTGCCGTCCATGATGACCGAGAGACCCGCTTTTTCGATCAATTCCGTCGCTGCACTGGCGGTGAGGCCGGTGACATTAGGTACGGTTACGTACGAGTTCTCACTGGTATAGGTAGCCGGAATGCCCAGATACTTCAGCGAACTTTCCAGCACTTCTTTGGCATACGGCGCGGCAACCACCGAACCGAAGGTTTGGCCTTCGCTCGGTTCATCCACGAGTATCAGCACCACCAGCTGCGGGTCGTTGGCCGGCGCAAAGCCGATGAACGAAGCGATATACTTGTTCTCCAGAATTTCGCCGTCTTCCCCATATTTCTGCGCGGTTCCGGTTTTCCCGCCCACCGCGTATCCGTCAATCTTGGCCTGCGTTGCGCCGCCATCATCCACCACGCTCTGCAGCAGCTCGCGCATGGTCGCGCTGGTTTCCTCGCTGATGACGTGCCGAACCACCGTTGGCTCATTCTCCTGAACCACATAGCCCTCGCTGTTGGTGACTTCCTTCACCAGCATGGGCTGCATCAGTTCGCCGCCGTTGACCACCGCCGAAACCGCAGTGACCAGCTGGAGCGGTGTCACCGCAATGCTTTGGCCAAAGCTGATATGCGCCAAGTCGAAATTTTTAACGTATTTGATGTTTTGCACAATGCCTTCAGATTCGTAGATAGTATCCACGCCGGTCTTTTCCCCGAAACCGAATTTGAAAATATAATCGTAAAAAATATCTGTACCCATCGCCAGCCCCATTTCCATGAAAGCCGGATTGCACGAGTTTTGCAGGGCTTCGGCGAAAGTCTCTTTGCCGTGCGGCAGATAGCTTCGCCAGCAGTTGATGCGTTCGCCGTCCACCATTTCATAACCAACGCATTCGAAATCATTCGCCACGGTCATTGCGCCGCTGTCCAAAGCCGATGCGGCCGTGATGATTTTAAATGTCGAACCGGGTTCATAGGCGTCGGTAAACACCTTATTCCGTATCCGCTCCTGCAACAGGGTGGTGTCGCTTCTCGGCGGATTGTTGAGATCAAAATCTGGGTAATTCGCCACAGCCAGCAGTTCGCCGGTTTTGGGGTTCATGACCACCCCTTCCGCTCCAAGGGCCTGATGTTCGATGACGGCGTCTTCCAGCGCACTTTCCAGAAACATCTGGATGACTTCGTCAATGGTCAGCACCACGTTGTTACCGTCCTCGGCCGGGATGTACATGCTGTCGCCGTAGGGAATGGTATTGCCCAAGCGGTCGGTTTCGCCGACCAGCCGGCCGTCCTCACCCGAGAGCGACAAATCATAGCGGCCTTCGATGCCCTCCAGCCCCTCGCCGTCGGTGGATGTTATACCCAGCACCTGCGTTAAGAATGCGTCATTCGGGTAATAGCGTTTGGTTTCGGTATAATATCCCACTCCGGGCAGATCGAATTCTTTGAGTTTATCGGTGACACTGCTGTCTACCTGCCGCTTAATCCAGACCTGCGATTTGGTCGTGTCGGTAACTCTTGCATAGACCGTGTCATAGTCCAAGTCCAGTACATCGGACAGGGTCTGTGCCAGATATTCGGCGTTTTCCACATCGGCCACGTCGACATACACGGTTTCAATCGCCGAAGAGTGCGCCAGAATGTTGCCGTTGCGGTCCAGAATATCCCCGCGTTTGGCGGTTTCGTCAAACTGGCGGGTCCACTGCGCTTCGGCTTTGGCTTTCAATTCGTCCGCGTCCACAAACATGATGGTCACCAATCGGACAATCAACACTATAAAAAGCAAGCTGATTATCCCAAGTACGACAATCAGCCTATTTTTGCTCGATATCGAAGGTCTAGCCAACCGTTTTCACGCTCCTAACCTATTTTAGAACACCTACTGCACCTTGGCATCGCTCTGCATCACTTCGGTGTCCGTATCATTCGTTTCCGCATCGCCGCCGTCCAGATTCACATAGACGATTTGGTCATTATTTGGATAATCCATACCCAGCCGATCCTTGGCCTGTTCCTGAACCATGGCGATGTCGTCCTGCAGGGAAACCTGCAAGCGCAGTTCTTCGGACTGTGATTTCATTTCGTCAATCTGCGCCTCAACGGCGTCCAGCTTCTCATCCGTTCTTATTATATTCGAATATCTCCCAATCATCAAGGAACCGACAAAAAAACCCACCACCGCGTAAATCATCACAACGGTCAGCGTGACACCGCGGTTTTCCATGGTCCGATTCCGGTATTTCGATTTTCTTTTCTTGATTCTCGGCGCAGGCGCGTAAGAAGTTCTCTGATTTGCAGCGGTCTCTCGGTGTGTGTCCGCTTCGGTGTTGCGTTTCAGGCTCTCCGAAAAAATCTGTAATTCGCCCTCATAGCTGCTCCGCTTTTTGGATTCGCTATCTGACAAATCATAGAATGGGGAATGGCTGCTGTTTGAATTTCTGTTTTCCATTCTCGTCTCACCGCCTAAAACACAATCTTGGTCTAAAGTTTATAAAAGCTCAACCACACGTAGTTTGGCCGATTTGGCCCGGCTGTTGAGCGTTATTTCGCTGTTTTGCGGCAGAACCGGTTTTCGGGTCAGTACTTTGCCCGTGGGTTCTTTTCCGCATATGCATATCGGAGCATCCGGAGGACACTCGCAAGGGTCCTGCATCTTGTTAAAGAACTGTTTGACGATTCTGTCCTCTAACGAGTGGAAGGTGATGACACACAGCCGTCCCCCAGGCCGTATCACCTTCGAAAAGCCATCCAATGCCATTTGCAGGTTTTTAAGCTCGTCATTCACTTCGATGCGAATCGCTTGAAACACGCGCATTTGTGGGTATTTCTCTTCCTTGCGCGCTGCAACTGGCACTGCTGCTTTTATGACCTCTGTGAGTTCCCCGGATGTGGAGATTTCTTTTGTCTTTCTCCTCAGAACGATAAACTCCGCTATGCGTTTTGACCATTTTTCTTCGCCGTATCTAAAAAATATATCCGCCAGCTGATTTGCGCTATACCCATTCACAACATCCCGGGCTGTAATCCCTTTTGTGTTGTCCATGCGCATATCCAGCATGACGTCGGCCTTGTAGCTAAACCCCCTAGCTTGGTCATCCAGCTGGAATGACGAAACGCCCAGATCCAGCAGCGCGCCGTCGATTTCCTTTATATTAAGATTACTTAATATACGTTCGATATTCATATAGTCGTCGTGTACCAGCCGTACATTTTTACTATATAAACTAAAAATTTTCTCGCCCCGCAAAATGGCTTCGGGATCTTTGTCAATCCCAATCAGCGTTCCGTCCGGCAGAATCCTTTTCAGGATCTCCGCCGAGTGACCCCCACCGCCGAATGTTCCGTCCGCGATAGCCATTCCGGGTTCAAGATTTAAATATTGTATACACTCGCTGAGCAAAACAGGTATGTGCCTGCCTTCCGACATCTCACTTCCCCGTTTCTTTTAGTCGTCAAGCTTCTCTTTGTTCCAAATTTCAAATCGATCGCCAAAACCGAGAATAGTGACTTCAATACCTTCCGCGATTAAAGCGTGCTTGCGGTGCTTGTCTGGAATGCTGATCTTGCCTTGAGCGTCAAACTTCACCGGATGCGCTGTGCGTGCGATTTTCCGTACCTTCTCCAACGTCTCTTTGTCCGCGTAATCAGCAACCTTTAGTTCCCCAAAGTACCTTCCCCAGTCATCGGCGGTGTAGAC
>CALMFG010000003.1 GCA_937863465.1 uncultured Clostridia bacterium | reverse complement strand
ATCTTTAAGATGCTGCCGTATGTGGTTACCATCATCGTCCTGGTCGTGGTCTCCTTGCGCAAGAGCAGGGAAAACGAGCCGCCGGGACATCTTGGTCTGCCGTACTTCAGGGAAGAGCGCTAGCCATAAACTCAGCAGAACAAAGTACTTAAAGAAATAAACCAACACTGCGGCATCAGAAATTTGATGCGGCAGTGTTTTTTAATTGCCGTTAAAATAAAGCACCCTGCGCTCCGCTTTGAAGGCAAGAGACGCAGGGTGGATTACGCTACTGTATAGGGGAGATTGTTTTAACGCATAGGGTTATTCGATCAGCTTGGATTCACCGCCGTTGCCGATGCCAGCTGCATCCAAGTAAGAGTCATCGTAATAGATTTCGATTTTTGCGCCATTAAATGATATACTGTCGGCGATGACCATACCATATATTTTTGTTTTTGCACCTACTCTGACATTACCGTTAGGGGCATAAACAATGCCATGAATTTCCGCACCCTCGCCATCCAGCCCAATATTGCCGTTGGCTGAATAAAGCGCAATGCCATCTGTGCCAGGAAGATAGAGTTTTGTAGCGGATATGTTAATATCACCCGTGGCCAAGATTGCACCTTTGAATGTGGTGTTCGCACCCCAGCAACCAAAACCGCCATTCACATATATAGAACCATCGAAAGTAAGATTAGTTCCCCCGAAATTACCATATCCAGAATATTTGTGGTCTGCATTAGCAATCGCTGCAGCCATCACTGATGTTAAATCAGGCATTGCAATGTAGGATGCAGATGATGTGATTCGCGAACCGGATACAGTGCTGTTCTGATTGATGTCAAGATGTGTTCCCTGAACATTGCCGTCGACGGTTACTTTTGCGGCGCTGATAGTTACATCATACACCGCCTCGACGTCACCGATAATTTCACTTTGCGAGCCGCGTAATGTAAAATCGTTATTACTGTGAATATCTCCCACAACATATGATACAGCATATAGTACCGATTCGATAGTTGGGGAACCACAGAAAATAGCATAGTCAAACGCGCCGCCGGGAGAACCGCCTTTTTCGGCCACCGCGCGGGCCGTGGCCACGCCGCTATCGAAACCCAGCACTTTAGCAAAAGTATATTGCACGGGTTTGGTGCAGACCACCTCGATTTGACCAGCGTCGCCATTATAGGGTGTGGTCACGGTGATGTTCGCCGCTTCAACGCCGTTCAATTGGCCATAAATCAGCGCCGTATTGGTGGCGTTGGATACGTTCGGAAGCTGTTCGACGGCCGCATAAACGGCTGCGTCGGCCGCGGCTTGCATTTCGGATTCAGCCATCTTCATCATGCCGATATCCAGAGCCAGCGCCGCAAAGCCAAGCAGGACAACTAAGAGAACAGCAGCCAAAACCAGAGACTGTCCGCCCTCTTCTTTAATTTTTACTAAATGTTTCTTCATGATATTTTCCTCAAGGATTCTGATAACACATACTAGGTTTAAGAGCGATTTCTCCGCTGGTCATCAAACATATTTCCTGATTAAAGCGGTTCTGGATTGAGGCCGTTAAGTAACGGGATAATAAAAACGCGGTTAAGAAGTTTTAATGTTTCAATTGAGACGTTTTAGCCTAAGGGGGTATGAGTGAAAAAACAAAATAAAGCTTTACCGAATTCCAGTCATCATCGCCGATTTCAAATTCCAACATTATTATAACGCTACGTTATTTCAATGTAAATACATCGTGACAAAAATTATGGGAAAATGTGAAAAAACAGCGTCAAAATACGGCATAAATACGCCAAATTAAATTAGCACAACTAACCATATGGTTGAAAATATGGGTTTGGCTGTTTTTCGGAAAATCGGAACATGACTTATGAATATGCCGCTTCAATCCCACACATAGCGGATTTTTGATTTGAATTCGATGGGTGATTGGTGTAAAATGATGCGATGAATAAAAAGCAGATTGTAATCAATATCGTCGTCAACGGTTTAAGCTTTGCCATCGGTTTGGCCATCTCGTTTTTCCTGTCCCCGTTCATCATTGAGAATCTGGGGGTTGACGCTTACGGCTTTTTTCAGACGGCGAATACGTTTTTCTCATATGCGGTAATTTTGACCATCGCGGTCAATTCAATGGCCGGCCGGTTCATTTCGGTTGCCTACCACCGCGGTGACATCCCCAAAGCCGAACAGTACTTCAATACCGTATATCTGGCCAACATCGTCATGGCCGGTGTGCTTTTTATCGCCAGCATCTTTCTGGTCGTGTTTCTGGATCGGCTGATTCATATTCCGGCTGACATGGTGCGCGATGTCAAACTGATGTTTCTGCTTATCTTCATCGCGTCGCTGTTTGTTGTGATGATGAGCGCACAGAAGAATGCCATGTTTGTAACCAACCGCGTGGATATTGAGGCGTATATCAATATCTTCAAGGTGATGCTCCGCGGCGCGCTGCTCTTGGTCCTTTTTGCCTGGCTGCGGCCCAGTCTGATCATCATTGGTCTCACCAGCTTTGCGATGATGGCGGCCGAAGGGTGGGCTTACGCGGCGGCCAAACGCCGATTGCTGCCCGAAATACGCGTGGATATTCGTCTGTATAACGGAGCACTGCTGAAAGAGCTGGTTCAGTCGGGCAAATGGAACGTGCTGAACAGCCTCAATGATATTCTGACGCTGGGCTTGGATTTGGTTTTGGCGAACATTTTTCTGGGTCCGGTTGCGGCAGGTATTCTGGCGATTGCCCGCAACATCCCAAATTATATCGTTCAGATGTTTACGATATTCTGGAAATCCTATATGCCCTCCATCACCAAAGATTACGCGCTCAACGCTTCCGGATTGCTGAAGAACTTTTTGGCTTCCTTCGTGCCGATTACCATGATTGGCTCAATCATCATCGGCGGGGTCTTAGGCTTCGGCGACGCATTCTATCGCCTGTGGCTGCCTTCGCAGGACGCGGAATTCTTACAGCTTTTGACCGTGCTGATTATCATGGTGGAATTCAGCTTCTATTCGGTCCGCACACTGCCGGGAGTATTTCAGGTCAAGAAACAACTCAAGGTTTTTTCGGTGACGACATTCAGCGTGGCCGCGCTGAGCGTCGTAATTGTCATCACCATTCTGCGCCTGACTCAGGATACGCAGATAGGGCTCATGGCGATTGCCGGAGTCACTTCGGTTTTGACCAATATATTGAATCTGGTCTTTGTCTATCCGCTGGCGGCGAAAGTGATGGGCGAGAAGTGGACGGTGTTTATCCCTCCTGTGCCAAAGGGCTATGCCTGTCTGGCGGTGGTTACCGCGCTGGGCTTTGCGCTTAGACAGGTCTGGATGGTGGATTCCTGGGGCAAACTGATAGCTGGCGGCCTTGCCGTGGCGGTGCTCGGATTTGTCGTCAATCTGTTTATTTTGACAAATAAAGAAAAAAGGCATCATCTGTGGACGGGTTTGCGGGATCGTCTTCACGCGAAAGCAAATTAAAGAAATCAAATGATGATACCGTTGTCTCGGACAATATAAAAAAAGCTTAACGGCACAAAAGCCGTACGGGAGAGAGTGACCATGAGTAAAAAAGCTGTTTTCCATATAGGATATCCAAAAACCGGCACTTCGGCACTGCAGGGCTTCTTTGCGGAGAATGACGCACTGCTGAAAAAATATGGCTATTACTATGCCGAGCGTTCGTTTTCGAACCAGGTGGGGAACGCCAGCGATATCTATCTGGCCGGACTTCCAGGGTTTGATCCGACCGCCCTTGCCCGGATATTCGACGCGGATGTGGAGCGGTGCGGCGGAGACACCATCCTGTATTCCAACGAAAACCTGTTCAGTCTGGATGATGGTTTTTTTGCATTTTTGGCAGATTATTTTGACGAGGTTACACTCATCGTATATCTGCGCCGGCAGGACAAGTGGCTGGAATCCTATAAACGCTGGCAGATTGCGGCAGGGTTTCCGCTGACCCATAACCGAGACGAAGAACCCTATTATATGTCGGATTACCATCGCACTTTAAATATGATCTCGAAGCATATCCATGCAGAATCGATCATTATTCGCCCGTTTGAACGCAAACAATTTTCCGGCGGAAATATCAATTATGATTTTCTGCGCGTGCTGGGAGTTCCTGAAGCCGCGTTCGCCGAATTTGTCAACAGTGAGGAGGAGGTCAATATCAGCCTAAATGGACAGGCGCTCGTTTTCAAAGAGATGCTGAACCGCTATCTCCCGCTGCGCGATTATCGGCTGAAAAACGAAAAAGGAACCTTTGGAACCTGGCGGGGCACGCACATCAATAAAGCGCTGGGTCAGCGCCCTCTTGGAAAAGGGGATGAGAACTTTCAGGTGATGAGCTATCAGGAAAAGATGGATGCGCTGAAAGACGTAAAAAACGGCAACAGGGAGATTGAGCAGAAGTTTTACGGCGGTAAACCGCTGTACCTCGAACCCATGCCGTCCGAAAAAATCATCAGCTATGATGACCTGGACGCCGAGACCATCAAAGAAGTGGCCGCATTCGCCTTTAAGACGATGATGGACAAGATGGGCGGCGTCAGCAAAGACTATCTCATCGCCAGCGTGGCCGGCGCGCTGGATGCCTTTGATGAATTCGACCGATACGCCGACTTGTTCATGGACGACTGGAAGCTGGTCGAGAAAAGCGGACTGTTTGACGAAGCCTTCTACTTACGGACGAATCCGCAGCTTCCCAAGGAGACGGATACCATACTGCATTACCTCGTTATGGGGCATAAAATGAATCTGGATCCCAGCCAGAAATTTAATACCGCGCAATACAAGCTGGATTATCCAAAATCCACCGAATATGATATGTGCCCGCTGGTGCATTACCTGCGCATCGGCAAAGCCGCAGGCAACCAGCCGCAGCCCAGCCAGGCGCCCAAGCCGAAGGATCGGTTAAGAAAAGCGGTTGGCAGACTGTGGTATAAATTCTTCTAAAGACGACAATGACAGGGGCTCTTGAGGTGTGACGAAAGGGTTCCTGTTTTTCTTTTGGGCGGCTTTCCTCGGGCATCTGTCTGACGCGTGACGGGATTGTGGATTGAATAAAAGAATTATGATATACTGATAAGAAGTTTAGATTACTATGTGATGTGCAGTACAGTGATTTTTTGGTCATGACCCGTTTGGATTTTTGGGCGCGTCAGCGTTTGAATATGGCGGATGAGAACCGTCAGGCTTTCTGGGGGAAAGATGTCAAAAGACAGCGCGGCATTAGAAAACAACAATCAGAGATTCGGCGCAACGGTACTGGAATGGGACATTCGAACCGGAGCATTCACCGCTTCGGAATCCTTTACACATTATGCGATGAGCCGTGAAGACGCCACAGAACTTTTTCTTAACTTCGATGCGCTCAGCGGCGTTCATCCCGACGATTTTTCCATGCTTCACGATTTTTTAGTCAGAGCATCGGCAGGGCAGACCAACGAAGGAATCACCCTGCGGCTGAAAACAGCGGACGGCGGATACAGCTGGACGTGTATTTCGTCGCGATATTTTCTGGATGAAACGGGAGAGACAGAAAGAGCCATCCTTTCGCTTTTGGACTTCGACGAAGAGATTCGCTATAACCAGCAGTTGGAACAGGAAAACCAGATGCTTCAGGGCATCATCGAAAATATTTCGCTGGGCATCGGCATCTTCGAGATTGGCGAGCAGATTGTACCCACATATTTAAGCGACCGCGCCTGCGCCATCTTCGGCTACACCAGTGAGGAGATGGACGCGCGCATTGAGCAGAAGAAGCCGATATTTTTTAAAACCAAGGCGGATGACGACCCGCTGGGTCAGATTCCGTCGCACTTTTTTGGTTCGCTGATGGCGGGGGAAACTATGGAAGCCCGGATCAGCGTAAAACGAAAAGACGGCGTGTGGATTTGGCTGCATGTGCAGGGAACGCTGACCAGCCGCAAAGAACAAGCGCCGCAGTGTTACATCACCATGCAGGACATCTCGACGCTGGCCGAGGCAGACACAAAACGCAGCTGGCAGGAAGAACGCTACCGCATTTTGAGCGAAAGCGAACAGGTGGTGACCTTTGAATACAACATGGATACCGACATCTTGGATTATAATATCTTTACCGATGAAGGTGTGCTGAAGAATATCCGTATTGCGCGGTTTTTGGAGAACCTGTCGGAGGACAAACGCATCCATCCGGACAGCACGGCGATTGTCGGCGAAGCGCTAAGCAAAGCCAGAAGTTCGCACAGCAGCAACGCGCTGGACATCATGGCCGATTTCCATGGGCAAGGGTATCGGTGGTGGCGCTTACGGTACACCAGCGTAACGGACGAAAAGAGCCGGGTCTGCCATGTGGTCGGTCGGGCGGACGATATCTCGCAGGAAAAAGAAAACGAAGCCAAGCTGCTGGCCTCGGTGGATAAGGAAGCGTCCTTCCGGCGGTCGATTACGGCCGGTGCGATGCTGGCGCTGGAGTTCGACATGGACACCGGCAAGCGGGTGGCTTCGGGCAGCGATATTCTGCCCGCGGTGATTGACGAACAGATTACATTGGACCAGCTCATCGAAGAGCTGGTTCGGCAGGCGCATCCCGAAGACAAGGCGATGATGCAGGAATATGACGACGTCAAAAAAATCATGCAGGATTTGTCGTCGTCCAAGCGCAAAATCAGCTTCGATTATCGTTCGCGCGCGCTGTTTGGCGGCTACGAAGGTTATCGGTGGATGGGCATCACCTATATGTATGCAGTACCGAGCACGCTGGGGTATCAGCATGTGCTCATCTATATCATCGACATCAATGAAAAGAAAAACTCCCAGCTGATTCTGATGGATCAGGCCAAGCGCGACCCGCTGACCGGCCTACTCAACCGCGCGGCATTCCGCGAGTATTTTACCGACCTTTTGCGCAGCAAGGCGTTGGACGGCGGCGAAAAAGGCCTCGGCGCGTTTGTGATGATCGACATGAACAGTCTAAAAGAGATTAACGACGCCTACGGCTATGCGTTTGGGGACAAGATGCTGAAAAGCGTGGCGATTACCCTGCAGGCTATCCGCAGTGAAAGTGCGGCGCGTCTGGACGGCGATAAGTTTGCCCTCTGCATCTACGAGATACCCGCTGAAGCGGTGCTCCGCGAACAGATGCGCATCCTTTGCAGCGCGCTGACCCAGAAGGTCAGCGAAAACGTGACGCTGTCGGCCACCATCGGCATCTCCATCTTTCCGACGGACGCTAGCGACTATGACGAGCTGTATGAAAAAGCGGATCAGGCGCTGTGCGTGGCCAAAAAGATGGGCAACCAGCAGTTTGCCTTCTTCGCTTCGGATATGGACGCGGCAGAACCTGTGAAGAACACGACGCCGGTGATTAAACCCAAGGCGGACGGGCAGAAGCGGATTTATATCCGCACGTTCGGTTACTTTGATGTGTTTGTGGATGGGCAGGCCATTCCTTTTAAGGTGGTAAAAGCCAAGGAACTGCTGGCTCTCATGGTGGATCGCCGCGGCGGATTCCTTTCGGCCAGCGACGCCATCAGCTTTCTTTGGGAGGACGAACCGGCCAACGAGCTGACCATGTCCCGTTACCGCAAGGTGGCGATGCGGCTGAAAACCATTCTGGCTGAGTTCGGCATCGAGGACATCCTGGAGAGCATCAACGGCCTCCGGCGGGTAATACCCGAGAAGTTTGACTGCGATTACTACGACTACGTCTCAGCCAGCGCCAAGAACCGCGGGCATTTCCCGGGCGCTTATCTCACCAACTACAGCTGGGGGGAGAACACGCTGTCGATATTGGAAGAGATGAACGGAAAATCTTAAAAAACGAACACATAGGGCACAGTGGATGTGCTCTTTTTTATTAACAAAATGAGAATCTCTTTAAAAAACCGATTGGCTACGCGCCAGACAATGATATAATATACCGATGAAAAAACGTCGGAATTTTAGTTTCTATGATGGTTTGATGTTCCCGCTGGAAAAGCTGGTACTGCGCCGACTGCGCGCGCGGCTGATTCCGGCCGCGACGGGCGATGTGCTGGAGATTGGCGCGGGAACGGGTGTCAATCTGAAATACTACGACCGCGGGGTATGCCGCTCCATCACGGTGGCCGATAAATTTGCGGGCAGAATATTAAGAACACTGGCGGGAGAAGGGGAGTTTACACTGATTGAAGCCGATGTGACCCAACTTCCGTTTGCGGACGGAAGCTTTGACACGGTGGTGGAGACCCTGCTGCTTTGCTCGGTGGAGGATGTGGCGGCGGCGCTGAAGGAGATTCGGCGGGTGTTAAAGCCCGGCGGCCGGTTCATCCATATCGATCACGGCCTGCCCGAGGCAAAGGGACTGAAACGCGCGGTGACTGCGCTGGCACCGGTTTGGTTCGCACTCACCCAATCCTGCCGGATTGACAAGACGTTTGACCCTGCGCTGGAAGAAGCGGGGTTTTCGGCGGCCCAAAAAGGGCGTGCCGGCAAAGGCCTGTTTTACTATGGCATATATAATAGGTAGTAATACCTGACACGCATCAATGATAGAGGTTTGAACTTGAAAACAAAATCAGACTGGTACAGCCTGGATACATCAGCGAAGATATATCCGGCAATCGAATCGCGCACCAATCCGGCGCTCTACCGGATGGCGATTACGTTGGATGAGGAAGTGGATGAAGCGGATCTTCTAAGGGCGCTGAACGATTTAAAGCCGCGTTTTCCCAGCATCAACGTCCATATGAAACGCGGGCTTTTCTGGCACTACCTGGAGCACAACAAGCAGCCACTTCTGGTCTGGCCCGAGACCGCGTCGCCCTGCGAGCGGATATACCCCGAATTCAACAACGGATATCTCTACAAGGTCAAGTTTTTTAAAAAAACCATATCGATGGATACCTTCCATGTGCTGACCGACGGGTTCGGCGCGATGACTTTTTTAAAAACCCTGGCTCACCGCTATCTGCAGATTCGCGGCATCATCCCTGAGACCGAAAAAACAGAATATTGCTATCTGGATGCGCCCGCCCCCGAGGAAACCGAGGACGCTTTTGTTAAAGTGGCGGCGCAAAAGGAAAAGCCCAGACTCGATAAAGACAGGAGTCTGTTTAACGCGCTGAAATCCTTTAAAATTCCAACACGGATGCTTTCAACAGCCGAAAACAAGGTGATTACCGGCGTGGCCAGCACCGAGGACTTAAAACAAGCGGCGAAGGAATACGACGCCACCATCACCCAGCTGATTGCGGCGCTTTACATGGAAGCCATGATGCATCTGCAGGCCAAGACCATCCGCAGTAAAAATGACCATCGGCCGGTTTCGGTGCAGATTCCGGTCAACATGCGGAACATGTACCCCATCAAATCCCTTCGGAACTTTTCGCTGTTTATGGTGGCGCCCGTGGACCCGCGAAAGGTATCTTCCTTTGCGGATATTGTCTCGGCCATACAGGACGGGATGAAAAACCAGATGTCCGAAGAATACCTGCTGGCGATGATTTTTGAAAACTGTGAGCTGGCGGCCAACCCCGTGCTGACGCATGTGCCGCTGGTCTTAAAGAATCTCGTGATTCGGTATGTGGCCAACACGCAGGGCGAAACGCAGTACTCGGGCACGGTCTCCAACCTGGGCGTGGTGAAGCTGGAGGATGCGCTGAGGCCGCATGTGACCGATGTCAATTTCATTTTGGCGCCGTCCCACAGCGAAAAATGCCCCTGCAGCATGGCGGGATACGACGGGAAGGTATACATCACCTTTTCGCGGAACACCAAAGAAACCGACATTGAGCGCCATGTGTTCCGTCGGCTGGTCAAGATGGGCGTTCATGTCAAAATTCGAAGCAATGAATAAAGGAGAGAAAAGCTATGCCATACTGTGTCAACTGCGGAGTTGAGCTTTCGGCTTATCATAAGAAATGTCCGCTGTGCAAAACGGAAGTGATGCCATCCATCGCATCGGAAGACATCGAGAACACCGATTATCCGGATTACCGCGTCAATACGGTCAGCGAAAAGAAGAGAATCCGCCGCATCATCACCGGCAGTATCCTTTCCATCCAATGCGTGGTCTACGGGATTATCTCCATATTTATCGACCTTTTAACACCGCAAGGGTTCGGCTGGTCTCTGATCGTCATGGCTTCGCTGACGCTGGTCTGGTTCGGGGTGGCCTATCCGTTCTTTCGGAAACGCAATACCTTTTTCCGGCTGTTCAGCTACGATTGTCTGGCGGTATTGGCCTATCTTATTCTGCTGAATATCATCATCGACGGCCGGATATCCTGGTCGCAGTACACCAGTTTTTCGTTGCTGGTGCTGTGGGTAATTATATCCGGCATATTCCTGACCGACCGCATCCGCAAGTTCCTGCCGATTACCATCTACTATATCTTTGCCGCGCTGATTATCGCGGTGGGCGTGGTGGTGCTTATCGGCACCCAGCCGCTCACCATCAAAATCGCGTCCTGGATCGGCTTTCCGGTGCTGACGCTCTCTCTGGTCTCCTATTTTGCCATCCGCTCTTCCAAGAACGGGGTTTGGGGCTTAATGACCGTTCTTTTAAGCGACCTGGCGATTATGAGTGTGGTCGCCGATTTGGTGACGCGGTACTTTCTGCTGAGCGAATTTGAATTGGGCTGGCACTCATCGTCTGCGCGGTGATGATCCCCAGTGTGCTGATGCTGTCCGCGATTAAACGCAGTACCGAGCTTAAGAGTCTGGTGGCCAAAAAGCTGCATCGCAGCTAAGCGATGATGAAAGCGAAATATTGAATATGAAAGAAAACGGGATTTTTACCCTGAAATGGGACAGCGGGGCGTTGGTTCTCATCGACCAGACCAAGCTGCCGACGGCAGTGGAATATGTGCGTATCGATACGGTCAAAGGCGTTTATGATGCAATTCAGACCATGATTGTGCGCGGCGCGCCGGCCATCGGCGTGGCGGCGGCGTACGGCATGGCCATTGCGGCCCGGGCGGCATCGGGGATCGCGTTGGATGCGTTCTTTGATGACCTGACCCGGTCGGGCGACTATCTGGTTTCGTCGCGGCCGACGGCGGTGAATCTGCCCTGGGCGGTTAACCGTATGCTGAAAAAGGCGAAAAGCCTGAAAGCCCTGCCTTTGCCCGAAATTGTGGCGGCACTGGAACAGGAAGCAATCGACATTCATCATGAAGATGAGAAGATAAACCGAAAGATCGGCGAGAACCTGCTTTCGCTCTTGAAGGACGGCGACGGGGTTTTGACCCACTGCAACGCGGGCGCGCTGGCCACGTCCAAATATGGCACCGCGCTTTCACCGTTTTATCTGGCCAAAGAGAAGGGCATACATATCCGCGTCTACGCCGACGAAACGCGACCGCGTCTGCAGGGCGCCACGCTGACGGCTTTTGAGCTGATGGAAGCGGGCGTGGATGTAACGCTGATCTGCGACAATATGGCGGCGGTGGTCATGCGGCAGGGAAAGATTGACGCGGTCATCGTGGGGTGCGACCGGGTGGCGGCCAACGGCGACACAGCGAACAAGATTGGCACGTACAATGTTTCCATCCTCGCTAAACACTTCAACATCCCCCTGTATATTGCGGCACCCACACCCACCATCGATCTTAAGTGTCCCGACGGAAATGCGATTCCGATTGAGGAGCGGAACGGCGAAGAAATCACCGAACGGTTCGGCGTACGGACGGCGCCAAAGGGCGTGAAGGTATATAATCCCGCGTTTGACGTGACGCCCGCCGAAAACATCACCGCGATTGTGACCGAAAAGGGAATTATTTATCCGCCATTCAGCGCGGGGCTGAAATCTGCGCGCGTCGATTAGCTGGAGGCGGATGGGTTTATGAATAGGGTAAAGAAAGGACGTCAATGATGGACGAGTTGCCGAAAGGAGCACGAAGATGATTAAAATATTAAATGAGTATAGAGCCATACCCACGATGGAGGGCGCCGGGGTTTTAGTGCGGCGCGTGTTCAGCCACGGTGAAACGCGGGAGTTCGATCCGTTTCTGCTTCTGGATTATCTGGTTGTGCCGCCAAAAACCAAAACGCCCGGATTCCCGTGGCATCCGCATCGCGGCATTGAAACCATCACCTACATATTAAAAGGCGATGCGCGGCATGAGGACAGCATCGGGAACAAAGGCGCCATCGCGGCCGGCGAGCTGCAGTGGATGAGCGCGGGCGGCGGCATCTACCATCAGGAAATGCTGGGCGAATGCGACGAAGGGGTGCAGGGCTTTCAGTTCTGGCTGAACCTGCCCGCCAAAGATAAGATGAACCCGCCGGGGTATCTCTATATCCGGCAGGGCGGGATGCCGTCGGTGACGGCAGGAGACGCGACGGTCAGGGTCATCAGCGGCGTTTACGCGGGTGTGAAAGGCCCGATTGATAAGGATAGTCTCGGCGTGGTGATGCTGCACATCACCGTAAACGCGGACGGCCGTTTCAATCTGACGCGGGCGCCCGGAAAGCAGGGTTTCATCTTTGTTTTTGAAGGCGAAGGCGCACTGAACGGAAGCGCGCTGACCCCCGAAACCGGATATGCATTAGGTGCGGGACAGGGCGAGATTGTGGCCGGAGACACGCCGCTTTCTTTCATCTTTGCCGAGGGGGTTCCTCTGAAGGAACCCATCGCCTGGCAGGGGCCGATTGTGATGAACAGCGACGCCGAGCTGGTGCAGGCGTTTCGGGAGCTGCGCGAAGGAACGTTTATCAAGTAAAAACACGGGAGAACAGCTGTGTTTAGCCACTATCAATTGATTTTTATTTCAAAAAAAGATACAATATCCTGTGTATAACTTTACAACGCGCGAATTGGGGAAAAAGAAGTGATGAAAGTTAAATCCGCGATATTCTTGGCTGCTGTGATACTCTGTATTCTGTTTTCTGGCGTCAGCGTGTATGCGGCGGATAGCAATTTAGACGGTTACGACGATAACGACTTCAATAAAATCCAGGCATTCTTAAATCAGACGTCGACGAACGGGACCACCTCCAACGGCGCATTCTTGAACGCGGCCTATAACAGCGCGGACCCAACAACCTGGGCAGGCGTCACATGGAACAGCGACGCTTCCAAACGCGTGACGGCCATTGACTGGTATGAAAACTACAGCTTGAACGGCAATCTGGATGCGAGCGGCTTTGATGCGCTGACCAGTTTACAGATCGGTGCCAACAGCATCGACAGTCTTTCGGTTTCCGGCGATACCGCGCTGACCAGTCTGGACGCGTCCAGCAACAACCTTTTTTCCCTGAACGTGACAACCCTTTCGTCGCTGACTTCCTTGAATGTCCGAAGCAATAGTATAACCAGTCTTGATGTCAGCAACAACGTGTTGTTGACCAACCTTAATTGTTCTGTCAATAGATTGACAGCGCTGAATGTAGCCAGCAACACCGCGCTCACCGCACTGGACTGCAGAAGCAACAGTATTGCGTCGCTGGATCTTACCGGCTTGAATGTGCTGACCAGCCTCACCTGCTCATACAATGATCTGACGGCTTTGGATTTGTCTACCAATGTCAGTCTGACAACGGTGATTGTCACCAGCAACGCGATTTCCACACTGGACGTTTCAGGCTTAAGCGGACTGACAACGCTGGAATGCAACTCCAATTCCCTGTCCACATTGGACGTCTCGGCCAATTCCGCGCTGGATTCACTCAGCTGCAGCGGCAATAATTTGAGCAGTATTGATTTGACCAATAATACGGCGCTGACCTATCTTCTGTGCAGCTATAACCCGTTTGGCTCACTTAGTCTGACGGCGAACACGGCACTGCAGTATCTGTACGCCAACAGCTGTAATCTCAGCAGTCTGGACACAACAACCAACGCGAATCTTCTGCATCTGTATGCCAGCGATAATTCATTGAGCGCCGTCGACGTAACCGGCAATTCGGCACTGACTCAGCTGCGTATATCGGATAACGCGCTGACCAGCATTTCGCTGACCAATAATACCAGCCTGGAATATCTGGATTTACAGAATAATAATCTGACTTCATTAAGCACGCCTGCATCCAGCAGCCTCAGCACGGTCATCGCTTCCTACAATCAGCTGGCATCCATCAATGTCGGCAGTAGTTCGGCGATTTCCACCCTGACCATCAACAACAATCTTCTGACCTCCATCGACGTCACCAGCAATACCGCACTGAGAACCCTGCGTGCCAACGATAACAACTTGACCGCGATTGACCTTTCCAACTGCCTGCTCCTGGATTACGCCTACCTGCAAAACAATGACCTGACCAGTCTGGATGTGTCGCTGAACACGGCTTTGGATGTGGTGCAGGCGCTGGGCAACACCTTGCGTTCCTTCGAGATTACGGCATCGGGAACGCCGGTTTCGGTTACGGCCAGAGGCCTTGGCACCTTCGGCGTTCTATACAATATTGCGGCCAGCACGTTCTATGCGGTTGCGCTGCCGAACGCGACTTACGATTTTGAGAACTGGACCAACTCGGGCGGCACGGTGCTGTCCACGAATCTGACCTATACCATTGTCCCGTCGACAGCGGCAACGATATACGCCAATTTTACGGCTGGCGTCATCTTTGATGAGAACGGGGGCGATACGCCTTCCAACCCGGCTTACAGCATGGCAGGCCCGGGCGAGCTGGTCACCGAACCGGCTGTTGATCCCGTCTACACCGGCTTGACGTTTACGGGATGGTACACCGAATCCGACTGCATCACGCTGTGGAATTTTGCGACGGATGTTGTTCCGGCATCGGGACTGCTCACCCTATACGCCGGATGGGCCGGCAACTTCACCGTGACATTTAACGGCAGCGGCGGATCGCCTGTGCCCTCGGATGTGACGGTGGCGTATAAAACCACATTGACTGAACCCGTGACCGTACCGACGCGAACCGGCTATGATTTTGGCGGATGGTGTTCGGACGCAGCAGGTACCATCCACTGGGACTTTGCCACGGATGTGGTACTGCACAATATGACGCTGTACGCTGACTGGAACCCGCAGGCGTTCAACGTGTACTTTAATGAAAACGGCGGGACCTCTCTGCCCAATCCAACCTCGCGCGTGGTCTACTACGGCGCGCTGGTGCCATATGTCACCACCGAGCCCGAACTGGCCGGCTATGTGATTGAAGGCTGGTATACCGACCTTACTTATACCAACAAATGGGACTTTGCGACCGATACGGTTGCAGGAAATATGACGCTGTATGTTCACTGGATAGCTGGAGACTACACGGTCACATTCAGCAGCCCGGGCGCAACCACACCGGCTAATCCGGCGACCATGAATTTTTCGTACGGCGATTATGTGACGCCGCTGCCCACAGCACCGACGCGTTCGGGGTACACGTTTGATGCATGGTATATGGAAGCGGGCCTGATCAACGAAGTGAATTTTTCCACCTTCCAGGTGACCGATGATGTGACATTTTATGCGGGATGGACGCCGAACAATTACACGGTGACGTTTAACCGCAATGGCGGTGATACCGACCCCGTACCGACCACGATGACTGTGGCGTATAATACGCTGATTCCTTCCCAGCCCACGGCGCCGACCCGGACCGGCTATGTGTTTGACGCATGGTGCCGCGATTCCGCGGGCGTCACGGCCTGGAACTTTGCGACCGACCGCGTTTTGGGCAACACCACGCTGTACGCAAGGTGGGCCCAGACCTATACGGTGACGTTCAACAATAACGGCGGAACCACGCAGGCGAACCCCCAGACCATGGTGGTGGTGGCGGGCCATGTCATCAGTCCGGAGCCCATAGCGCCGACCCGCACCGGTTATACGTTCAGCGGCTGGTATACCACCGCGGCCGCAACCACGGCATGGAACTTTGCGACCAATGTGGTCAATGCGAACACCACGCTGTACGCGGGATGGACCGTAAACAATTACACCGTGACCTTTAATAATAACGGCGGAGACACGGCGGCTGTTCCGGCCACCATGTCGGTGCCGTATAATACGCTGATTCCTTCCCAGCCCACGCCGCCGACGCGCGCGGGATATCTGTTTGAAGCATGGTATAAAGATTCGGCCACGACGACGCTGTGGAATTTCAGCACCGATGTGGTGACACGAAACACGACGCTGTACGCCGGATACGCCGAGTACTATACCGTCACGTTTGATGAAAACGGCGGTACGGTTCCCGCTTCGCCGACCACGGTGGATGTGGTCGAAAACCAGACCATCGGCACCACGCCGACTTCGCCGATCTGGCCGGGGTATCAGTTTAACGGATGGTACACCGATGCCGCGGCGACAAACGCTTGGGATATGGATACGGATATCGTTTCATCGGACATGACGCTGTACGCCGGATGGACCTCCATCTGCACCGTCACGTTTGACCAGAACGGCGGGGACACCGCCGCAATACCCAACAATAAACAAACACTGGTCGGCGGAACCGTCACCGCGCCTTCGGTCAGCCCGACACGCGCAGGTTATACCTTCAGCGGCTGGTACACCACGTCTGCGGCCGCAACCCTCTGGAACTTTTCAAGCCCGGTGAACAGCAGCATGACGCTGTATGCCGGATGGACCGCCGTGACCTATACGGTGACATTTAATGAAAACGGCGGGGACAGTCTGGCGGTTCCGAGCACGATGCAGGTGGCCTATGGCCAGCTGATTTCGCCTCAGCCGACGGCGCCTGCCCGCGCGGGCTATGTCTTCAGCGGATGGTACACCACCGCAGCGACCACCACCGGGTGGGATTTTTCGACCGATACGGTCACCGGCGCGATGACGCTGTATGCCGGATGGATTCAAAGCCACACGGTGGTTTTCAGTAGCAACGGCGGTGATACCGCGGCCATCCCGTCCAGCATGACCGTAATGACGGGAGAACTGATTTCTCCCGCGCCCACCGCGCCGACGCGCGTGGGTTATACCTTTACCGGATGGTACATCAATTCGACCGCGACCATCTCGTTTGATCTTTCCACCAATGCGGTGACCAGCGACTTGATTCTGTATGCCGGCTGGTCGGCCAATTCCTATACCGTCACGTTTGACGAAAACGGGGGCGACACGACCGCTTACCCGCAGACCATGACCGTCCATTACGGCGATCTGATTTCGCCCCTGCCGGGCGAACCGACATTGACAGGATACGCTTTTTCGGGATGGTTTACCAACGCGGCGGCAACCACACCCTGGAATTTTGCCACCGGTGTGGTGACCGGAGATGTGACGCTGTACGCGGGTTATGTGCCCCTGGTGACCGTTACGTTCAACAGCAACGGCGGCGATACCGAAGCGGTGCCGTCCTCTGTCTCGGTCGGCGTAGGGCTGACCATTGACACCATGCCCACACCGCCGACGCGCACCAATTATGTCTTTGTCGGCTGGTATACCGACGCGGCGTTAACGACGCTTTGGAGCCCGACTGTCGATACGGTCACGGGCGCTATGACGCTGTACGCCGGATGGACCGACGTGATGCATACCGTGACATTCAACCCCAACGGCGGGACTTCAACGGCGACGGTGGATACCTATTCCGTGGCCCACGGATCGCTCATCAGTGTGGTTCCAAGCAATCCGACACGCTCGGGATATGTTTTTGAAGGCTGGTACACCGATACCTCGGGAACAACGGCCTGGAACTTCGCCACCGATACAGTGACGGCCGACACGGTTTTATATGCGGCCTGGTCTGCCGCACTGTCGTTAAGCATTTCTCCGTCCAGCGGCGACATTTATGAGGATGGGCGTATTGAGATTATTCCCAATATTACCGGCGGCACATGGTACTATGATGACACCTATCTTTCCGCCAGCATTACAACAGCGCGCGCGGTGTTTACGGGACTTCGGGCGGGTGACACCACGGTGAGCTACACGGCCGACGGGCAGACGATCCAGTTCACCATCACCATATCGGATGCGGAACTGCCGTCCACGGGACAGAGCTATACATGGCTGATGATTCTTGCCGGACTCACTGCGGCGGTTGCGGCTGCGCTGATCTGGCTGACCATCGCACAGAACCGTACGAAAAAAGAACAGCGGGTGTAACGCGATGGCAAAACGATATACGACAAGAAAAAGGCTGGATCTGGCCGAGAAATGGCGCATGCTGGATAAAAACCGATTGATGACCTGGCTTCTCATTGCGCTGGGAGTCCTGCTGATTGCCTCCATCATCACAGTGGCCGTCATCTGGGGCAAAGGGTACTTCGCCCAGAAGCGCGCCGACAGCCTGCTGACCAGCTATGAAAAGGAGATTGCGGCGTCCTCGTCCAACGAGACGTATTCCTCTGCCGAAATCAACACGGACACGGAAGCCATCGAAGGCTATCCGGTGATGGGACGTTTAGATATTGCGGCGATTGATCTTTCCATCGCCGTCATCGAGCGACTGAGCGATGAGGCGCTTCGCGTTTCGGTGTGCTACTACGGCGGGGCTTTGCCCGGGGAAATCGGGAATACAGTGATTACCGGACATAACTTCGCTTCGGGGGCGCATTTCGGGCGACTGGATGAACTGCGCAGCGGCGATCGCGTGACGCTGACCATGGATGACGGCACGGTATATACATATGAAGTATATGAATCGGTCATCATCACGCCGAGCGACACCGAGGCACTCACCATCTATCGTGGCGATTCTGCGCTGTCGCTGCTCACCTGCATCTATAACGGCAACCGGCGTCTGCTGGTGCGATGCAAGATGGTGGACAAACCGTAAGCATTGACTTAAAACCGAAACAGGAAATTTACGGTCCGTTCATGGGTTTGTGAGCGGACTGTTTTTACATCAGGTAAAATATCATCCTGAGATGAAAATGAAGACAGGAGAATCAAGATGAAGAAAATTTGGGCGATGATGAGCATTCTGGTTTTAACCGCGACTCTGGCAGCGGGATGTACTGCGCAAGACGCAAATACCGAAGCGGCCGGACAAACTGCGGCGGATGATTACGGCGCGGCGGGAGCCATACTGTATGGACAGAAGCTGAGCGTGGAGGATATGCTGAACTATGCGATCGAGGATGAGTATCTGGCCAGACAGACCTATGCGGATATCATGGCCGATTATGGCGAAGTGACCCCTTTCAGCAATATCATTCTGGCCGAAGAATATCATATTGAGCTTTTAACAGGGCTGTTCGAATCGTACGGCTATACAATGCCGAAGGATCAGTCAGCCGCGCATGAGAGTCTCCCCAGAAGCTTTGAGGAAGCGCTGCAGACCGGCGCGGTGATTGAGGAGGACAACATCGCGATGTATGAGATGTTTTTGGCGGTTGATTTGCCGGATGACGTGTCGGCTGTGTTTGAAGAACTGAAAGCGGCGTCCGAAAATCATTTGACGGCATTTCAGGGCGGCCGAGGGAACGGCGGCGGTCAGTATCGGGAAAATCACTAAAAGGTATATCCTGCACATCAATAACCGGACACAACCGAATCGTATCAGGCAAATCAAAGACAAGCCGGGCTTGTCTTTTTTTGCGCTGTGCCTGCACGCGGAGAGGACATCAGGAAAGCATAAAAATACAACGTATGGTATATTTCAACTAAAACAGAGCCCGAAAGCATACTGCCGGATGGGTGTATATGTAAAAATGAAGCCTTTTTATAGCACAAATTTATTGTCAATATAATGCTGTTATGATACGGGCAGAAAAAACAGGGGTTTAAAAAAAGCAGTATTTTAGCTAAATAAATCTATTCACGAAAAGCACCAAAAAAAAGTATTATTATAGCATAAAACTATTAGGAGGAAATATTGATGTACAAGAAAATTGTTGTAGTAGTATTAGTACTCGCAATGGCTCTCTCGTTCATGGTTGCCTGCCAGGCAAAAGAAGTTGAGACAGCGGAACCCGCTGCCACGACCGAAGCGACTGTTGAAGAAGCTCCTGCTGCTGGCGGACTTGTTGGCGTTTTAATGCCGACCAAAGACCTGCAGAGATGGAACCAAGACGGTGACAACATGAAATCTCAGCTGGAAGCCAAAGGCTACACTGTTGATTTGCAGTATGCAAACAACGATGTTGCAACTCAGGTTGAACAGATTGAAAACATGATCACCAAAGGCGTTAATGTTCTTGTTATCGCTTCTATCGACGGTTCTGCTCTGGCAAACGTTCTGGAAGAAGCCAAAGCTGCGGACATCCTGGTTATCGCTTATGACCGTTTAATCATGGATACTGCGAACATCGACTACTATGCTACATTCGACAACGAAATGGTTGGTACAATCCAGGGTCAGTATATTGTTGACACTCTGGGACTGGCTGACGGCAATGTTGGACCGTTCACAATGGAAATCTTTGTTGGTTCTCCTGACGACAACAACGCTAAATTGTTCAATAAGGGCGCATTAGACGTTTTAGCTCCCTACATTGAAAACGGCGTTCTGGATGTTAAATCCGGCGAAGGCAAAACCAATGAAGAATGGACAAAGATCGGTATTCTGGGCTGGAAATCGGAAGATGCACAGGCTAGAATGGAAAACCTGCTGACCACCTACTATTCTGACGAGAACATCGATGTTGTTCTTTCTCCGAATGACAGCTTGGCACAGGGTATCACCGCTGCGTTGATTGCTGCTGGTTATGAACCCGGCAGCGAAACCAAACCGTTCCCGGTTCTGACAGGACAAGACTGCGACGTTAACAGCATGAAGAACATTCTTGCTGGAACACAGTCCATGTCTATCTTCAAAGACACCAGAGACTTGGCTGCACGTACCGTTACGATGGTTGACCAGTATCTTGCTGGACAGACTGTTGAAACCAATGCGACCTACAACAACAACGTATTTGAAGTTCCGTCTTACCTGTGTACCCCCGTATTCGCTGACATCAACAACTACAAAGAGCTGCTGATTGACTCCGGTTACTATACCGAAGATCAGCTGCAATAGTTGAATAAACAACTATTGTTGTAGTAAGATCAAGAAGTGTAACGACTGATTATGGCGACAACGAGCAATTGTTGTCGCCATATTTTTAAGGAGAAAAAGAGAGATGTCGGAATGTATATTGGAAATGAAGAACATCACAAAAACTTTTCCGGGTGTTATCGCGCTTGACAGGGTTAATCTTGATGTGACAAAAGGCGAGATTCATGCGCTGGTAGGTGAAAATGGTGCGGGAAAATCCACACTGATGAATGTCTTAAGCGGTATATATCCGCATGGAACATATGAAGGTGATATTCTTTACAAAGGTGAAGTGTGCAGCTTCAAAAGCATCAGTGACAGCGAGAAAATGGGAATTGCTATCATCCATCAGGAATTGGCGCTGAGCCCATTTATGACAATTGCCGAAAATATCTTTCTTGGAAATGAAAGACAAAAAAACGGCGTAATTGATTGGGATGAAACAAATAATAAGGCAAAGGAGGTTATGGCCCGCGTTGGACTTAACGAGAGCTATTCTTCTTTGATTCGAGATATAGGTGTTGGCAAGCAGCAGCTTGTGGAAATTGCCAAAGCTTTGGCAAAGGATTGCGAGCTGTTGATTCTGGATGAACCGACAGCGGCGCTGAATGACGAGGACTCGGACCACCTGCTGACACTGCTGGAGCGGCTGAACAAAGAACAGGGACTGTCATGTATCATTATCTCGCATAAATTGAATGAAATTGCCAAGGTCTCGGACCGAATTACCATCATCCGGGACGGACAGATGATTGAAACACTGGACAATGTCAAAGGCGGCGTCAGCGAGGCCAGAATCATTAAGGGCATGGTCGGACGCGACATGGTTGACCGTTTCCCCAAACGCACACCGAACATCGGCGAGATTGGGTTTGAAGTGGAAAACTGGAACGTCTATGATCCGCTGAATGAAGATCGTAAAGTCATTGACAATGTCAGCTTCAATTTGAGAAAAGGCGAAGTGGTTGGCCTTGCGGGCCTGATGGGTGCCGGAAGAACCGAATTGGCGATGAGCCTGTTTGGAAAATCGTACGGCAAAAAAATCAGCGGTAAGATTATCAAAGATGGTCAGGAACTGACATTACATAATGTAACGCAAGCGATTGACAACGGTATCGCCTATCTGACGGAAGACAGAAAGAATGCCGGTCTGGTTTTGATTCAGGACATCAAGAGCAACACGACGATGGCGAATCTTAAAGCTTTGAGCACCAACGGCATTGTCGATGACCAGAAGGAAATCAATGTCGCTGAGGAATATCGCGAAAAGCTGAGCACCAAGTGCTCCAGCATATTCCAGCTGGCGGGCAACCTTTCGGGCGGCAATCAGCAGAAAGTCGTCTTAAGCAAATGGCTGTGCACCGAGCCGGACGTACTGCTGCTGGATGAACCCACCAGAGGAATTGACGTTGGCGCGAAGTACGAAATCTATAACATCATTAACGCGATAGCCAGTGAAGGAAAATGCGTGCTGGTTATTTCGTCCGAACTACCCGAAATTTTGGGTGTCGCTGATCGAATTTACATCATGAACGAGGGAAAACTGATTGGTGAAACCACGAGAGAAGATGCAACCCCAGAGAAAATTATGGCACGGATTATTCAAAGTGCTAATGAAAAGGAGTAGACAATGATTAGTAATTCTTTAAATTGGCTGAAACATAATTTCAAAAAGTATGCCATATTTTTTGCACTGATTGTGATCATGCTGGTGTTTGAAATTCTCACCAAAGGAACACTGTTTAAGCCGAGAAACGTTACCATTCTGATTTATCAGAACAGCTACATCCTGATTTCCGCAACTGGTATGCTGATGTGTATCCTGACCGGCGGTAACATCGACCTTTCAGTCGGTTCTATCCTGGCTCTGGTCAGCGCCATGAGCGGTCTTTTGAGCGTCACACTGGGATGGCCGGTTTGGATCGCTATCATAGTGGCACTGCTGGCGGGTGTTTTGGCCGGTGTATGGCAGGGCTACTGGATTGCGTACCAGAAGATTCCGGCGTTTATCGTTACCTTGGGCGGTATGTTTGTTTTCAGAGGCATCAACAACCTGATCTTGAATGGTAAGACCATTGGCCTGCCTGAGACATATAAGATTATCGCCTCGAAACCGGTTCCTGACTTTGTCGGCGAAATTACAAAATTCAGTAATTATGAACTGTATGGGAAATCGCTCGTACTGAACGGCACATGTATTGCCGCCGGTATTACTTTTGCAGCTATCTTCGTCATCGCGACCATATTCAATCGCTTAAACCGCAGAAGAAAAGGTTATGAAGTGTCTTCTGTAGGCGGATTAATCACAAAGCTGGTAATTATATCTGTGGTCATCTTGTTTGCTTCCTTCTGGCTGGGCAGCGATGACGGACTGCCGATTATTCTGGTTATCCTGGGTGTACTGGTTGGCTTCTATGTATTCATTACACAGAGAACCGTTATGGGCAGACACTTGTACGCGTTGGGCGGCAATGCCAAAGCAGCGGCTCTGTCGGGTATCAAAACGCAGCGGATTCTGTTCCTGGCCTATGCCAACATGGGCTTCCTCGCGGCTATCTCGGGTATCGTCTTTGCGGGTCGTTTGAACGCTGCGTCTCCGCTGGCTGGACAGGGATTTGAGCTGGACGCGATTGCGGCCTGCTTCATCGGCGGCGCTTCGGCAACCGGCGGCGTGGGAACGGTTATGGGCGCCATCATCGGCGGCTTCATCATGGGTATCCTGAACAACGGTATGTCCATCATGTCGGTTGACGTTTTCTGGCAGGACATCATCAAGGGTTTGGTTCTGTTGTTTGCGGTGTACTTCGACGTTGCATCCAAGTCCAAATCGTCTGCAAAATAAAATTGAATCACAAGAATAGTACGATAGCGTGTTATAATTGTCTTATGGCACGCTATTTTTTTCATTAAACAATAGCGGAAGCAGGAGAGTAATCATTTTCAATGAAGTGGTCATATAAGCTGGTACTGGCGTTGCTGTCGCTGGTTTTGATTCTGACTGCAAGCGGGATTTTATTCCTGTATAATCGAATCAATAATGTTTACCACGACGATATATCCTATATATTCAGCGATAACCCCAAATACCATTTTTCTTTGATTTTAAAATCGGACAGCGATGAGTATTGGCAGGATTTCAAGGAAGGTGTATATGAGGGCGCAAAAGCCTACAACGATGTCGTGGAGTTTCATTCGGTTTCAACAGTGGATCAGGAAAGCCAGATTGTGGAGTATATCAACATCGCGTCCAAATCCCAGCTTGACGGTGTGATTGTCAATGGCGAGAATTCCAGCCTGTACGGCGAGGCGATTAATGCCGCACGGCGGGACGGGGTGGAAGTGGTGCTGGGCGGTGTGGAGTTTGCGACGACCGAGCGGCTTTCCTATGTCGGCACGAATTTCTACGAGTATGGTGTTCAGGCGGCCAAACTCGTCTCGCAGGTGCAGACCGACGACCCGGATATTCAGGTGGCCATCATCCTTTCAAGCAACCACGAAGACGGCAATCTGGACGGCGTTACGTCGCAGAACGCGCTGATGATGAGCGGGTTCAAATCGGTGATTGACGACATTGACAATGTCGAGATTGTGGATACACTGTATCGGGAATCCGACCTGCTCGGTGCCGAAAATCTGACGCGTGAGATTTTCACTCAGTATGAGGACATCGACATCATCTTCTGCACAAACGCCAAGGACACGGTTGCCGCGTCCCGAATTATCGTTGAGCGCAACCTGGTGGGCAAAGTCTTTATTGTGGGTACAGATATGACGGATGAGATTGCCAATTACGTTCGAAAAGGCATTGTTGCGGGCGTTTTGGACCGAAACGGATATCTGGCCGGATATAAGAGTGTGGAGATTTTGCACAACAGCCTGGAAGGGAACTTTCAGCCCGGCTATCTTGATATTGACATTGATGTCTATACCCTTATCAACATTGCCGCCTATCATGATGAAAGGTGATTTGGATGAAACATAAGCTTTTAGACCGACTGAAAATCAGAGTCAGCTCTATTCGTACACGCATGATTTTGGTATTCCTCATCACCTCCCTGCTGACGAGTTTTACAAGTATGTTTATTTCGAGCATCTCAAAAAACCTGATTAACCGTATGGAAGAGATGTTCACCGCAAACGTGGAGATTGAAAGCTTTTTGACGCTGATGGATAACGTCGATAAGAATATCACCGACTATCTGGTCAGCGATGATTCGGACAGCATGCTGAATTACTACAAAAACAAGGATATCTTTCTTGAAAAAGCGACCGAGATGTTTGATCCGACAGCCGGCATATACAGCGAAAATGACCTCATCAATAAAGATATTCTCTATATGGTGAACTCCTATCTGGCCGAACTGGATGCCGCGGTAACCGCCAAGAAGATTAATGATGCGGACGGTTATATTGCCCGATATGCCGAAGCGGATCAGATCAGCCAGTATATCCGAACCTATGCGGATAAGGTCAACCTTCAGACCCTGGACGTCAACACCAACCAGTATTTGAGCATGTCGAGCGATTTAAATCGGCTGTTTGTACTAAACATGGTTTTGATATCGACGGTCATCGTGTTAAGCCTGTTTGCGGTCTTCTACCTGACATACAACCTGACCAAGCCGATTGTGAAATTGGCTGACACCGCCGAGGAGATGACCAAGGGTAATTTTGACGCAGACGATCTGGTGGTGGCGTCGGACGATGAATTGAAAGTCATGGCCAATGCGTTTAATGCGATGAAGCACAGTATTAAGCAGTATATCGGCGAACTGCACGACAAGGCGGATACCGAATCTCAGCTTTTGGAGCAGCAGATTGAAAACCTAAAGATGCAGTCGCTTCTGGAGAGCGCTGAACTGAAAGCGCTTCAGATGCAGATTAACCCGCACTTTCTGTTTAACACGCTGAATGCTGGGGTGCAGCTGGCCATGATTGAAGGAGCCGACCGCACGTCGAACTTTTTGGATGATATCGCGAAGATTTTCCGATACAACGTGAACAGTCTGGACCGGGTGGTTAAGATTAAAGATGAAATCGACATGGTGCGCGCCTACTGCAACATGTTCCATGTGCGGTTCGGCGACGCGATACACTTTAACTATGATATTGATTTAAGTTTGTTTGATATTGAAGTGCCGCCGCTGGTGATTCAGCCGTTTGTGGAAAACGCAACAATCCACGGCATTGGCAACTACGAACAGGGCGGCGTCATCAATATTACGTTGAAACGGGATGGCAACATCGCTAAAATCATCATCAGCGATAACGGCGTAGGAATGGACAAAAAGACGATGAAAATGCTGACCGACGGCATCGAGTTTAAACAAAAAAAATCGGGGCACACCACCGGCATCGGTATCTATAATGTGGTGCATCGCTTGAGACTGTTTTTTGGTGTCGAGGATGTTTTGGAAGTGGTCAGCGCGCCAAATCAGGGCGCATCCTTTACCCTGAAGATTCCAATTACGACAGAACCCAAACGAAGAGCGGCCAAAGAGGGGGCGAAAAAGCATGAGATATAAATTGATGGTCGTCGATGATGAGAATCTTGCGATTGAATCGGTCAAATATATCGTCGAAAAAGAAATCAGCAATATTGAGGTAACCGAGATTGCCAAATCGGGACGCGAGGCGATAGAGAAAGCGCGTCAGCAACGCCCGGACATTGTTCTGATGGATATCCGCATGCCCGGCATCAATGGTCTGGAAGCGATTAAAGAGATTAAGAAAATCCATAAAAATGTGCGCTTTGTCATTGTCTCGGCCTACGAGTATTTTGATTTCGCCAAGCAGGCGGTGGAACTGGGTGTGAGCGACTACATCACCAAACCCGTGACCAAACAGCAGCTGGTCGATACGCTGGAGCAGGTGACAAAGGAGCTGGACGAAGAGCGCCGCAAGCTGGATCAGGAGCTGGAAACCAAAGAGAAAATTGAGAAGATGCAGGCGGTGGTGGAGCACAGCTTTATCTATACCTTTATGCTCGGGCAGGCCGGACGCGTGGATTTTAAGCATTACAAGGAACTGTTTGAGATTACCAGTGAAGTTGGATATATCTTCATCATCCAGGTAAAAAGCCGGAAAGAATCGTTCGGCGAAGTGCGGCTGGAGGAAAGCTTTAAGAACCAGTCATTTTATCCGATGCTGCGCGATGAACTGAAATATCGAAACAAATGTGTGGTAGGCCCGCTGGTCATCGACCGAGTGGTAGTCTATATGTCCGAAAAAAACGACGACGAGTATAAACGGCGCGTCGAGGCCATCGACTTTCTGGAACGGCTGGTCGAGAAACTGGAAAACAAATTTCATATCAGCCTCAAAGTGGGCATTGGCGGCGCGAAAGCGGACGAGGATATCGCCGTCTCCTATCAGGAAGCGGCACGCGCGCTGAACTATGACGACGGCGAGAAAATCACCCATATCGCCGACGTGATTCAGCACAATCCGAAAATGGGATATGAGATTTTCGCTGAAGAGCAGAAACTGATTCAGGCGATTGAGCGGGGCGACACCGCGCGGTGCATCGGTATACTGACGGATATCTTCAATCGATATCCGGATTTCTTCGAAAAAGAGCATATTCGCAACCGTTTGATCGAAGTGATGGTGGTGGCGCATCGAATTGCGATGGAAAATGGAATTGACAGCGACCAGTATATTGAGTATTGTGAGTATACCAAGCAGATTTTGAATTGCACCAACAAAGTGGATTTTGAGCGGATGTGCGTGGAGAAAATCAGCTACATTGCGTCCAAGATCAACCAGATTAAGAAACATGGCATCAGTGTAATTGTGGATAAAGCCAATGAAATCATCCAGGAGCGGTTCGACACCGAGCTGACTTTGGATGAAATTTCGCGGGAACTCGGCGTCAGTCCGCAGTATTTCAGCCGCCTCTTTAAGGCGGAGATGGGCAAAAACTTCATCGATCATTTAACCGACGTGCGCATTGAACATGCAAAGAAACTGATAGAAAAAGGGGAACTTTCGATTAAAGAGATCAGCTATGCCTCGGGCTACAGCGATCCGAATTATTTCAGCCGATTGTTCAAGAAAAAAGAGGGCATCTCGCCTTCGACGTATTTTCAGAAATCTTAGTTTTTTTGGAGGTGTTGAATGAAAAGAGTCATTGTGGCTGTTGCCATAATCTCTATGCTTTTGACCAGTTGCAAGACCGAGCAGAAATTCCTTAACGATGACGGTGTAATCAAAATTGGGTTTATCCCCGAAACCATGACTGTGGAGCGCTGGCAGCGGGACCGTGAAATCTTCGTTGCCAAAGCAAAGGAGCTGGGGGCGGAAGAAGTTTTGGTGAAAAACGCCTATGAAGACACCGAGCTGCAAAAAGAGATTGCAAAGGATATGGTCGATGCTGGTGTGGATGTGCTGGTGATCATCGCGTACGATAAGGACGCGCTGACCGACATTGTGGAATATGCGCACCAGAACAACGTCAAAGTCATCGCCTACGACCGGCTGATTCGAAACGCGAATGTGGATTTATACATTTCTTTTGATAACTACCGTGTGGGAGAGCTGATGGGACAAGCGGCTTACGCGGCCGTGCCCCAAGGCAAGTATCTGTTTTTAAACGGTCCCGAGACCGATAATAACGTATATATGATTCGCGACGGATATTTGAGTATCATTCAGCCGGCGATTGATAGCGGAGATATTGTGGTGATGGGGGAGACATATATCAGCGCGTGGCGCGATGAAGTATCCTACGAATATATGTCCGATAAAATCGGGGAATTTGATTTTGATGTGATTATCGCAGGGAACGATCGTGTTGCCGAGGGTGCCATCAACGCGCTGAGTGAGAACCGTATGTCCGGTGATATCTTTGTCACCGGGCAGGATGCCGAAATCGCCGCGTGCCAGCGCATTGTGGAGGGCACACAGGGCATGACCGTATACAAGCCCATCGACGTTTTAGCCGAAGGTGCGGCGGAATGCGCCGTGAAACTGGCGCTGGGCGAAGATATCGGCCCATGTTCGAAAATATCGGACGGTAAGTATATGGTCGATTATATCGCCTACGAACCGATCAGTGTCAACGCGGATAACATGCTGGACACGATTATCAAGGACGGGTTCTATACGATTGAGCAGGTGTACGCCAACGTGCCGAAAGACCAGTGGCCGACCGAAAAGAAATAGAAACAAAAACAGCCTTTTTGAAAGGCTGTTTTTTTTGCGGGCTAATATAGTTCGCTGATATCATTCACATAGGTATATCCCGCGGACTGGTTTTCGTCGATGGTGACGAGGTCTTTCAGTCCCGGCGTGATGTAGATTTTGTTGTCCTTGGTGACCAGCACGGCCTCCACGTTGTCGAGGGAATCGATGAGCGCAAGGCCGTCTTTAACGCCCAAAAGCAGGACGGACGTGGAAAGTCCGTCGGCCTGCTCGCCCGTATCGGCCACAATGGTAATCTGCGCGATATTGGTATCGGCGGGATAGCCGGTCTTTGGGCTTAGGATATGGTGATACCGCACGCCGTCCACCTCGAAGTATCGTTCGTAGTCGCCCGAAGAAACCACGGCTCTATCCGAAAGGCTGATGCTTAAGAGGTATGCGCCGCGGTCGTCCGCGGGGTCCTGAACGCCGATGGCAAAATTGCTTCCGTCGGGTTTGGTGCCAAGCGTCAGAACGTTTCCGCCGAGATTGATGATGGCCGATTCAACGCCGGCGTCCAGCAACTGGGCCTTCACCTGATCGGAGATGGTGCCTTTGGCGATGGCACCGAGGTTGATGGACATGCCTGCTTCAGGCAGACCGACCTTGTTTTCTTCGGACAGGTCAATCTTGCTGTAGTCGATTTTGGGCAGTACGGCAGCCAGTTCTTCAGCGGTGGGTACATGGCCGTTGGGCGGGTCGATGGCCCAAAGGGAAATCAAGGGCCCGGCCGTGACGTCGAAAAGTCCGTCGGTTAAGCGGCTGTATTCCAGACTGTTTTTGATGGTGCTGTAGGTGATGACACTGACAGCCACGCTCCCCTGTCCGGCGGCCTGATTGATCTGGTCCACTTCGGTGCCTTCAATATGCGAGGATAGCGTGCTTTCCAGGTCGGAAATCAGCGATACCGAGTCGGACAGTACGCTGTCGTCCAGCGTCTCATTGGAGTAGTGGTAGACCTTGATATCGACGACAGTATCCAGCGCGAAGGCCTGCTGTTCGTCATAGGTGAC
The DNA here is from genome assembly GCA_937863465.1 of uncultured Clostridia bacterium. Lineage (GTDB taxonomy): Bacteria > Bacillota > Clostridia > Christensenellales > CALMFG01 > CALMFG01. The sequence continues at coordinate 9,020 of CALMFG010000003.1, read as the reverse complement.
AGTCGGCTCGGCAGGTGTGCAGGCGGCCAGCGGCAGCAAAGCAAAGAGGATGAATAAGCAGATTATCTTAAGAGTGGATTGTTGGATTCTCATTCGGATTCCTGACACTTTCTTTTTTAAATTCAGTTGACGCGAAAAATAATATTAATTATATAAGAATCGAAAGCAATGCGCAAACAAAACCGAAATTTCGGTAAACATGGATACCGACGCTTTGACAAAGCGTCTGATGATGCATATAATACGGTATATCACACCGTTTCGGCGGGTTGAAGCGTGCCATGCAAAAACCCGCACACATTGGAGAACATATGAAAAAAAGAGAAATCATCATCATCGGCATCATACTGCTGGCGGCTGTGGGCGCGTTGGTGTTTATGCGGCTTTCGAGTGCTTCGCAGAACCAGCTGTATGTTAAAATTACGGTGGACGGAGAACTGTATGACACCATCCCGCTGACCGATGATTTGGATACCGAATTCACCATATCGACCGACCTCGGCGAAAACCATGTGGTGATTAAAAACGGCACGGTGGATGTGGATTGGGCGGACTGCGCCAACCAGGTGTGTGTCAACACCAAAAGCGCCGAGTATCTGCATGATACTATCGTCTGTCTGCCGCATAAGCTGATTGTTGAGATTGTGGACGGGGAATAGAGATATGATGAATCGAAAGAGTCCGCGGTACATATCGACCATGGCCATGCTGATTGCGGTGGCACTGATTCTGGCGTACGTGGAAACGCTGATTCCCGCGCTGCCTATTCCGGGAGCCAAGATCGGCTTGCCTAATATTGTGGCACTTCTGGCGCTGTTGACACTGGGCTTTGCCGACGCGCTGGTGATTTTGTTTGTCCGCGCCGTTGTCTCGTCATTGCTGTTCACCTCGGTCATGTCGCTGGCTTATTCGCTGGCCGGCGGGATTTTGTCGCTGGTCGTGATGTTTCTTTTGACGCGTATGTACAAAAAAGAGCAGATTGGCTTTTCGGTGCTGTTTGTCAGTGTGATGGGTGCGGTGGCGCACAGCACAGGACAGGTGCTGGTGGCCATGTTTGTCATGTCTACCGCGTCGCTTCTGTATTATCTGCCCTGGTTGGTGGTCATTTCGGTCATCACCGGGTTGTTTGTCGGGCTGGTCGTCTATTTTGTCTATCGGCCGTTTCAGCGGGTATTAAAATCCGGGGCGCGTTAAGCGGATGGCTTTATGGAAAATTTCTGGCGTAACGGGCACAAATCAAGTGCCGTCAACCCAGATTTTTTTTATTGATTGATACAATTGTGGTAGAATAAAATTCATGCAGGTAAGTGAGGAGCAACGCGATGCTGAAAGCAGTGATATTCGACCTGGACGGTGTGATTGTGTCCACCGACATCTACCATTATGAGGCCTGGAAAGCGCTGACCGATCGGAAGGGTTTGGAATTTAATTTTGAAATCAATGACCGGTTACGCGGTATCAGCCGCGCCGAAAGCCTGCAGATCATATTGGATGTCAACCAGAAAACAATCGGCCAAAGGGAATTTAACCGCATCGCTGGGGCCAAAAATCGACGATATCGACGGCTGCTGGGTAAACTTAAGCCCGAAGATATGCTGCCGGGCGTGAAAGACCTGATTGCCGACTTGCGGCAAAGCGGAATCAAGACGGCTGTGGGGTCTTCCAGCCGAAACACGCCCAAAATTTTAAAACGACTGAAGCTGACAAAAGCCTTCGATGCGGTGGTGGACGGGAATGCTGGGCTAAAGTCCAAGCCCGACCCCGCGATATTTCTGGCCTGCGCCGTGGCGCTTGGCGAGGCTCCCGAAAGCTGTCTGGTCATCGAAGACGCCGAAGCGGGCATTGCGGCGGCTAAAGCGGCAGGCATGACGGCGTTGGGCGTGGGCAAAACGCCGCTATCGAGCGCGGACAGGATGCTGGCATCGCTTTTGGGGGAAAACGCGGCGAAGCTGGCCGCTATCCATGATGCGGCGAAACGTACAGCAAAAGGTTAGGGTTTTCTTACGCGCGAAAATAGCGTATGATGAAACCTGCAAGGGATTTTGTTTAATCAGAAACTAAAAACGACATACACAGACAAGAGGCAAACCGATGATTCCATGGATGAAGCGCCTGAAAGAAAGCGTATCCGCACATACCAATATATTTTTCGCCTGTGTTTTCAGCGCGGGATTTTTGGGGCTGGCAGGCATACTGCCGTTTTTTAAGAACACCCTCACCAAGGCCTATCCCATCACGGATTTTTCCGAGCACGTTATCTCGCAGAGCACCCTGAACAATTCGGACATTTCTGTTCGGATTCAGCGGTACTATCTTTTAATTCTCGCGGTCTTTGTGATTACGGCTGTGGGCGCGCTGATTTTGTTTCGCATTTTTAAAACCCTAAAACGCACCGAAGAAAACAAACGAACCATCTTTTTTATCAAGCACACAGCCATGCTGGGCATCGTATCGCTGATTGCGGGATTGCTGGCGGCGTACACAGCCGCCGAAATGCTGGTGCTGGCCGTGGTCTTTGCTGTGCCCATGTTTTTGGCCTATCTGTATATCGCGCTGGAGAAAGACCAGTACCGGGACTATGATCTGCTTTTTTTAAGTCTGGCGCTGACGGTGCCCCTGACGGCCTTTGCGGGCACATTTTTAATGAAGCTATCCTTAAGCGATACGGTGATGCCGTTTGCATTGCTGGGCTTGGGCGGCGGCATCGCACTGGTGCTGTTTTTGTTGTTCCAGACCAGGCTGAGCAAACAGAAGAATAAAATCATCATTGCGACCATCCCCCTGATGTTCACCGCGGTTCTGCAGATGGCGGGGTTGGAAGCGCTGAACATCATCAATAAACGCTTCAACGTTGTTTTGAATATCCAGTATGAGATGTATCTGGTCATCATGCTGGCGGCGGTCGTTTTGGGCGCATTTCTGTGGATAAAGACCAAGAAGACCAAGCAGGCCATGAAGATATACCGCCTGTTTTTACCGGTGGCGGTGCTCATCATGGGGCTGATTCTTTCTCAGCCGATTAGGCAGATTGAAAGTACGGGCAGCATTTTTGAGTACGCCAATTACGGGATATCGGTGGATCACCTGTTCCGATACGGCAGTATCCCGATTATCGAAACGTTTGATGCGCATATGCTGTCCTCGCAGGTGTTTGCCTACCTGACCGAGCTGCTTAACGGCTATGAGCCATGGACGGCCGGATTGTATGTCAATTACTATTTCGCGATTTACTATGTGCTGGCCTATGCGCTGTTCCGGCGGATTTTGGACGACACTACCGCATTTGTCTTTGTGCTGGGGTTCCCGTTCCTTCGGATGCTTCTGCCGCCCATGCTGGTCATGTCGGTGGTCATGGTGATCGTGTTGGTCAGGTTGGTGCAGGAGGATTCGGGCAAGAACCGTTTCTGGTTTGCGCTGGTTTGCGCCATACTCTGTCTCTACAGTCTGGATATCGGCGTGGCCTCCATCGTCGGCGGTGTTTCGGCCTATGTGCTGGTGTACTTAAAGCGCGGAGAAGGCCGCCGGATATTCTCGCTGCTTATCGCGGGGTTCTTTACGGTTTTGGCCTTCGGCGGGCTGTATTTGGGTCTATGCTTTATCAAGAACGTTCCGCCGCTGGCGCGCCTGCGCGAGATTCTGATGGCGGCGGGTTCCAGCCAGAACTGGGCGTACTTTGCGCCGGGTGACCGCAACAGCTTCGTCTATAATCTGGTCTATTTCGTCATGCCGCTGTCCATGATTGCGGCCGTGCTGTTCTTCGCTTTTCAATATTTCTCCTGCAAGGACAAGCAGGAGTACTCCAAACCGGCCATCGCCGTCTTCCTGTTCTTCGCCATCTTTTACTTTGTCAATCTGCCGCGCGGCATCATCCGCCATTCGCTGATTGAGGAGATGATCTGGTATATTGCGGGAACGTATTTTCCGGCCATGCTGGCTTTAAGCGCCGTCAAAAAAGAAGGTGTCATCCGCATCGTCGGCTTCTGCTTTGGGATAATGGGGTTCCTCATGGTGATGGGCGTTGCTTATCCCTCGCTGAACAGTGCGGTGAATATTCCGCAGATGACGCTGGGACGCTACAACCTCGCGGCCAACGCCATGAGCGCGAGTAACTATCAGGAACAGTACGAAGAAGGCTACGCATTTAACGGCACACGGGTTAATGTTGAAGCCGACCCCGAGATTGCGAAGTTCACCGATATTCTGGACACCGTGCTGGAGGACGATCAAACCTATGTCGATCTTGCTTCGGTCAACTACATGTACGCGCTGACCGGCCGGAAGAACCCGAACTATGTCAATCAGGTTCCGGCTATGCTGAACGGCGACACCATGCAGGAGATGGCCATCCGCGAGATTCAGGCGGCCGACGCGCCGCTGGCTATTCTGCCCAACGCCGAAAGCGAGGATTTTGGGTTCGGCACCGATATCGACGGGGTGGCCACTGACTACAAGTATTATCTGCTGTTTGAATATATCTATGATAATTACATGCCGCTGATTCGTATGGATGGATTCGATATCTATGCCAGGAAGGATATATGGTCGGATTACGCCGAGGCGCTGTGGAGTGACTATACGATTATGACCGGGTACGACAAGGCGCAAGAACGGACGCTGGCCTATGTGCCGCTGCTTTGGGCGGCGGATGCGGGCGACGCGATCGGCAGCCTTTCGGCGGTCAGCGCCCATGTGGACAAAGAAACCATGTTTTCCGCAGATGTCAACAAAACCGGGGCACCGGCCAATCTGGTGCTGGAGATTTCTGCTGACGCTGACGGTTATGCGTTGGTGACACTGCAAGTAGACGCGCAGGATACCGGCAACTTCGGCTTTTTGGTCAGAGCGGGTACTCAGCGCTATGCGATTCGCCTTTCGGCCGACAACAATTATTGGGCCGACGGCGCTCGGACATGGACGCTGTCTTCAGACAGCGAAATCACGCTGACCGGGTACGCCATTCTGAACGACGGCGATACGGCGCAGGGGAAATAAAGGGGTATTAGGAGCATTCGATGCAGTTTATATATGACGCTTGGGACAGGGAATATAAGACGCCGTTCGGGGCAGTGAAGCAGGGAGAGGCAATTGAGATTGCCGTAAAAACCAACGCGGATGCTGTTACCGTCGTGGGGCTGGAAGCGCCCGCGGCGATGGAGAAAACCGATGGCGGGTTTCGCTTGCGCTTTGTCCCGAAAAAAGAGAAGGGCCTATACTTTTATCACTTTGAAGCGGTCTTCAAGGGACAGAAGAAACGGTTTGGGAAGTGCGTGGACAGCGGGAAGTCTTGCGAAAACGGGCGGGACTATCAGCTGACCGTGCACAGCAACGGGAGCGTTCCGGATTGGTTCAAGGGCAAAACCATGTACCAGATCTATGTGGACCGATTCTTCAAGGGGGACGCCAAGGACACGATGCCCCGCGACCATGTGCTGATGCATACGTCGTGGGATGAAGCACCGGTCTATATCAAAAACGATCGCGGTGAGATTGTACTGTGGGACTTCTTCGGCGGCAACCTAGCGGGCGTCATCGAGAAACTTCCGTACATCAAGAATCTTGGCGTGGATATCATCTACTTAAACCCCATCTTCGAGGCGGTCTCCAACCACAAGTATGACACCGCCGATTACAGCCGTGTGGACCGCATGTACGGCACAAACGATACGCTGAAAAAACTGGTGAAAGCCGCGGGAAAACTCGGCATCAAAATCATGCTGGACGGCGTTTTTTCGCACACGGGCGAGGACAGTATCTACTTTAATAAATACAAGCACTACGGCGACGGCGGGGCATACCAAGATAAAAAAAGCCCCTACTTTGACTGGTACCACTTTAAAAAATTCCCCGACGATTATGACTGTTGGTGGGGCGTGAAGGCGCTGCCCGCCGTGAACGAACTGAACCCCACCTATATGAAATACCTGCTGGACGAAAAAACGGGTGTGGTGACCCAGTGGATGAAAGCGGGTGTAGCCGGATGGCGGCTGGACGTGGCCGATGAACTGCCGGATGCGTTTATCCGGGCGCTGAAAACCTGTGTTTTAACAGCCAACCCCGAAGCCGTGCTGTTGGGCGAAGTGTGGGAGGACGCGAGCAACAAGGTTTCCTATGAGACACCGCGGGAATATATTCTGGGCAGTGCGCTGGATTCGGTTTCCAACTATCCGCTTCGGGAAGCGCTGATTGACCTTCTGACCGGAAGCGGAAGCGTAAATGATTTTGCGAACGTCGTGATGACGCTGCAGGAAAACTATCCGCCGGATATCTTCCGCGCGCTGATGAACATGACCGGCACGCATGACACCAGCCGTCTCTTTACCCTGCTGGGCGACGCGCCCGCATTCGAAGCGCTCACCACGTGGCAGGCACGGGACTATCGATTGCCGAAAGCGCAGGCCGAGCTGGCCGAAAAAAGGATGATGCTGTACTATCTGGCGCTGTTCACTTTGCCGGGAAACCCGTGTATCTATTACGGGGATGAGATTGGCATGCAGGGGTATAAGGATCCGTATAATCGCGGTACGTTTAGCTGGGAAACCAGAGACACCCAAATGGCCGACTGGGTGAAGCAGTTAGGGATTTTGCGAAAACAGCTGGGCATTGCACAAGGGTCGGTGCAGTTTTTCGCCTCCGACGGTGTGCTGAAGTATGAAATCACGACTGAATCTCAAAACGTGATGGTATATATCAACCCGATGAACTTAACTGCGGACATCCCCCGGGCAAAAAAAGAAGCCGTGCTGACGTATCTGGCAACGGCGGATGAAGACTGGGTGCATATCGACGCCTTAGGCGCCGCTGTCCTGCGATGAGGCCTTGGCCGCCGCAGGGTGGATGTCTTTAACTAAACTCAAGTAAATATCTAAATACGCTTTGGCTGAGGCATCCCATGAGAACTCCTTGGCCATAGCGCGTAAGGCCATTTCGTTGAAGTGGCTTTTATTGTACGTGTAGACCTCGACGGCGGATTTGACGGTGGCCAGCAGTTCGTCGCCGTTGTAGTTGGCGAAGGAAAAGCCAGTGCCTTCGCCCGTGATGCGGTTGTAGGGCGTCACGGTGTCGGCCAAACCGCCGGTTTCCCGCACGATGGGCAGTGCGCCGTACCGCATGGCGATGAGCTGGCCGAGGCCGCAGGGCTCAAAGTTGGAGGGCATTAAAAACACATCGGACGCCGCGTAGATTTTGTGCGCCAGATCGTCGCTGTAGGTGATAAAACAGCGCGCGCGGTCGGGGTATCGCCGTTCGATGTAGCCAAACAGCCGCTCATACTCTGGGTTTCCTGTTCCGAGCAGGACAAAGTGCACCGGCATCTGCATGATCTTGTCGATGGCGTATAACACCAAATCCAGTCCCTTTTGGGGATCCAGCCGCGTGACCATGCCGATCATCATACTGCCGTCGTTGGGCAGAGTATACTCATATAAAAAGCGTTCTTTATTTTTATGCTTGCCCGAAAGGCCGTTGTAGCTCCAGAAAATCTGGGGGTCGTTCGCCGGGTCGAAAGCGGCGGTATCAATGCCGTTCAGGATGCCCGACAATTTGCCGCCGATATCCGAAATGCATGTGTTGAGGCCCTCGCCGTAATAGGGCATCTTGATTTCGTTGGCGTAGTTGGGGCTGACCGTGGTGACGGCGTCGGCGCTGTACAGCGCGGATTTTAAGAGATTGGCCTGGTCGCCCAAGACGGCTTCGCCCAGCCAGGGCTCGGTGCCCGAAAGACCTAAAAAGCTCACGAAATCGGAGAGGTTCAGGTTGCCCTGAAAGCGCAGGTTGTGGATGGTGAAAACCTGTTTAACATCCTTTAAACCTTTTTTGTTGTAGTAGAATTTTTTCAGAACCGTGGGGACCAGCGCGGTCTGCCAGTCGTGGCAATGGATGATATCAAAACCGCCGAGGATTTTGACGGCCTCCACCACAGCCAGCGAAAAGTAGATGAACCGCTCGGCGTCGTCATAATAGCCGTAGAGGTTGTCGCGCAGGAAGTAGGTTTCGTTATCGATAAAATAATAGGTGCAGTTGGGCCTTTCAAATTTCTTTAGACCCATATACTGCCGCCGCCAGCCCATTTTCACTTCGGAGATTTTCACATCCTCCGACTTTTCGCGAACTTCCTTTGGCAGGGTTTTGTAGAAGGGCAGAATGATGCTGACAGAAACGCCGAGCTTTCGCAAAGCGTCGGGAAGCGCGCCGACCACATCGGCCAGACCGCCGGTTTTGACCAGCGGAGCGCATTCGGACGCGGCAAACAGAAGCGAAAGCGGTTTTTCGGTCATATCACCATCTCCTTCTTTAAGACGACGGGGTTGGAATGGGTGCCTTTTAGGACCACATTGTCGCCGATGATGACGTTTCGGTCGGCGATGACGTAATCCAGCACGGTGTTTTCGCCCACACGGCAGCCCTCCATGAGGATGCTGTTGGTGATTTTCGAGTTCTTCATCTGGTGTACCTGACGGAACAGCACCGTGTTTCGGATGGTGCCTTCGATGGTGCTTCCGCTGGCGATGCAGGAATCCTTGACGTCCGACGTGGATTTATACAGCGTCGGGTGGTTGTCTTTCACCTTGGTATAGATGATATCGCTGCCCGAAAAAAGCTGGGTGGAAACGCTGGGGTCCAAAAGCTCCATACTACAGTCGAAGTAGTCGTGGATGGAGGAGATGCGGCGCAAGTATCCGGCGAAGGGATAGCACTTGACGCGAAAATCATCAAAGTGGGCCTTCACGAGATCCAGCAGCTCATAGATGCCGATGTCCGGCGCCAGAAGCAGAAGCTGGAGCAGTGTTTCGCGCGAGATAATCAGCGTGCCCGCGTACTGATATTCATACCGCCGGGGGTTGCCGTCGGTCATATCCAGCACGTCGTTGTCCTCGCTGACGTCCATAAAGAGGCACGAATGATCGAAATCATCGGGTGCGTCTTTGGTGGCGACAAGCGTGATATCCGCGCCAGATTTGCGGTGCATCTCCAGCGCGTGGCTGTAGTTGGCACGGCAGACGATATTGGGCGTGGAGATGATG
>CALMFG010000002.1 GCA_937863465.1 uncultured Clostridia bacterium | reverse complement strand
CGCGAAGCTTATTCAGCAGCGGCGTCGGAAGGCGCGGCAGTCGGTTCTGCTGTTGCTTCAGTCGTGCTCTCCTCGGCAGCCACGTCCTGAGCGGCGTCAGCACCGCCTGCGCAGATATCACAGGGGTCGATTCGACCAGCTTCAAGAGCTGCTTCCAAGGTGGTGTAATGCAAGTTCGCTTCAGTTGTACGGTTAAGAGTGTAACAATTACGATCAAAATGATAAGACTTACCATAGGTGGTCCAATAAACCATACCATCGTATTCGACACCTTCTTCGGCCAACTGTTCCTCAATTGTATCTGCTCTTTCTGTTGCTTCTTCTGGGCTGACGGGATTATAATCGGCAGATGCACCCACAGTACCCGCAAACAGCGCGATTAACACAATGGCCAGAACAGTTTTGGTTTTTTTCGGCAGTTCTTTAGCTTTTAAGATATACAAAATACCAAAGGGGATGAAAGCGAGAAACGCAACGATAACGCCCATCTGATCCCACAGCATTTTGACAAACTTGGATTTCGAAGCGCAAGGCTTAATACGGTTGGCACGCTTCCAAAGCTGTGCGCCGACGATTACCAACGCGGCATCTAGACCTAAAGCGGCATACAGCTGCCATTCGCTACCTTCGATAAGAAAGATAGAACGATTGAACAGCCAAATGGCCAATACTTCGGCGCCGATAGCCAGTACCCAAAGGATGATGGCGACGGTGCGCAGGGATTTGGAATTGCCTTTCACTTCGGGCGCAGCCGGTGCGGCCGCTTTTGCCGGAGCGGCTTTCTTGGCCGGTGCGGCTTTCTTTTCTTTATTCTCAGGCATTTTTTTTCCTCCATTAAAAGTATATGCTATATTTTTACGCCTCATTATACCAGTGAATGACGGGGCTGACAATAGAGTTTGGCGTTATTTATCCATGAAAAAAATGTAAAAAACAGATTCAATCGACGCATGGCTGTGATTGAACGAGAATATCCTTTTTGGATGACAAATAAATTTGAAAACCCAATAAAAACCAAGTATAATAGCGAGTATATGAAACCCGACTGCGAATTTTACAGCCGGACGAGAGATTGAATATATTATTTTTGAGAGGGAAAGCAAATATGAAAATTGTAATTTTAGCAATTTATGCGCTGATTCTGGTGGGCATCGCCATCTATACGGCCCGCAAGACCAAGACGCTGGATGATTTCTTCCTGGGCGGCAGAAAGATGGGGGCGTGGATCAGTGCTTTTGCTTACGGCACCTCATATTTTTCGGCGGTCATCTTCATCGGCTATGCCGGTAAGCTCGGCTGGACGTTTGGCCTGTCGGTGGTCTGGATCGGTATCGGCAACGCGCTGATCGGGTCGCTTCTGGCCTGGCTGATTTTAGGCAAACGGACGCGTGCGCTGACGCACAAGCTGAACGTCTCCACCATGCCCGAATTCTTCGAATCTCGCTATGGTTCTAAAGCCATGAAAATTCTGGCGGCCATTTTGATATTTGTCTTTTTAGTCCCGTATTCCGCTTCGGTCTATCAGGGACTTTCTTATCTGTTTGAAGGCGTGTTCGGCATCCCGTTCATCTACTGTGTCATCGGCATGGCCGTGCTGACAGCCGGGTACCTGGTCGCCGGCGGATACGTGGCCACCGCGCTCTCGGACTTTATTCAGGGCATCATCATGCTGGGCGGTGTCGTGCTGGTTATAATCTTTGTCATCAAGAACCCTGTTGTGGGCGGACTTTCGGCCGGGCTGGAGAAACTTGCGGCAATCGATCCCAAGCTTGTATCCGTTATCGGCCCGAACTGGTGGTCGCTGTTGTGCCTGGTTATTCTGACCAGCTTGGGCTCATGGGCCTTGCCGCAGATGGTGCACAAATTCTACGCCATCAAAGACGAAAAAGCCATTATGCGCGGTACCATTATTTCCACCGTGTTTGCGCTGATCATTGCGGGCGGCGCATACTTCATCGGCGTTTTTGGTCATCTGTTCCTGACCGACGTCCCGGTTGATGCTGTTACGGGAAAGGCAAACTTTGATATGATTATGCCGCAGATGCTGGATATTGCGCTGAAAAATAGTAGCGTACTCATCGGCATCATCGTGGTGCTGGTTCTTTCGGCCAGCATGTCCACGCTGTCTTCGCTGGTTCTGGTTTCGTCTTCGGCCATCAGCATCGACCTCATCGGCGCGGTTAACCCGAAGTATACCAAAGAAAAGACAAAGTCCACCATGCGCTGGCTGTGCCTGCTGTTTGTGATTCTGTCTGTGATTCTGGCTCTCTTTAAATTTACGACCATCATTACTCTGATGTCCCTCTCCTGGGGAACCATCGCGGGCGCATTCTTAGGGCCATTCCTGTTTGGACTATATATGAAACGCGCGACCAAAGCGGGCGCATGGGCGGGTATGATCGCGGGCCTTGGCACATCATTGGTTTTAAATTCAATATTACCGGCGAGCCAGTCGCCAATGGCGAGCACCATTGCCATGATGGCGTCGCTGGTGGCCACTCCGCTGGTCAGCCTGCTGACCAAACCCATGCCCAAAGAGATGGTGGAAAAGGTGACGTTATAACGCATCTGGAAGGAACGAGACATGTTTTTTGATGAAAAAATCGAAACGGCCGATCGCGCGACGATTGAGAAACTTCAAACCGAGCGCCTGATTGACTGTGTTCACCGCGTGTACAGTCATGTACCGTTTTACAAAAAACGTTTTGATGAAGCGGGAATTAAACCGGAGGATATCCAGTCCTTAAGCGACTTGCGTAAGATTCCGTTTACGGTCAAGGACGACTTAAGAGACAATTATCCGTTTGGTATGTTTGCCGTACCCAAGGACGAAGTGGTACGGGTGCACGCGTCATCCGGTACCACAGGCAAGCCCACGGTGGTGGGCTACACCAAGAACGACCTCAATATGTGGTCGGATGTGATGGCGCGGCTCTGCGTGGCCGGCGGCGCATCCAAAAGCGATATCGCACAGGTGGCGTTCGGCTATGGGCTGTTCACCGGTGCTTTTGGTCTGCACTACGCGCTGGAAAAGGTGGGCGCCATGGTGGTTCCGGCTTCGTCGGGCAACACTGAAAAGCAGATTATGCTGATGCAGGATTTCGGCACGACCGTGCTGATTTCGACTCCGTCATATGCGCTGTATATTTCCGAAGTGATGGCCAATATGGGGGTTGACCCCAAACGTGATTTGAAACTGAAATACGGCCTGTTCGGCGCCGAAGCCAGCACCGAGCAGATGCGCGCCCAGCTGGAGGAGCGGCTGAACCTGACGGCCACCGAGAACTATGGTCTGTCTGAGATTATCGGCCCCGGCGTATCGGGCGAATGCACACACAAATGCGGCATGCACATCAACGAAGATCATTTTATCATCGAAATCATCGACCCGGCAACCGGCGAGGTTCTGCCCGACGGCGAACAGGGCGAAGTGGTCATTTCGGCGATAACCAAGGAAGCGCTGCCTATTTTGCGCTACCGAACCAAGGACATCTCACGGCTGATACCCGATAAATGCACCTGCGGACGTACGAGCAAGCGCATGGCAAAAATCACCGGACGCAGTGACGACATGCTGGTCATCCGCGGGGTCAACGTATTCCCGAGCCAGATAGAGACCGTGCTTTTAAGCTCTCAGGAAGTGGAACCGCATTACGAGATCATCGTGACGCGGGAAAACTGGCTGGATCAGCTGGAAGTGCTGGTGGAACTGGCCGACGCAAGTCTGCTGGACAACTTCACCAAGCTGGAAGGGATGCAGAACAAGATTCGACACGATTTGCGTACTGTGCTCGGCATCGACGCCAAGGTGACGCTGGTTCATCCGGCCACGCTCAAGCGTTTTCAGGGCAAGGCACAGCGCGTGACCGACCTAAGATAAATCAAAAAGGGAGAAACAAAATACATTATGCAGGAACTGTTGCTGGGCAACGAAGCCGTTGCCAGAGGCGCATGGGAAGCCGGATGTACGGTTACGGCCGCATACCCGGGCACACCCAGCACCGAGATTACCGAAAGTATTGCGAACTATGACGAGATTTACGCCGAATGGTCACCCAACGAAAAGGTGGCGCTGGAAGTCGGCGTGGGCGCCAGCATCGGCGGCGCGCGTACGCTGGTCTGCATGAAGCATGTGGGACTCAACGTGGCGGCCGATCCGCTGTTCACCGCAGCCTACACCGGCGTCAATGGCGGACTGGTCATCGTGGCGGCCGACGACCCGGGGATGCACTCATCCCAAAACGAGCAGGACTCGCGTTACTATGCCCGCGCGGCGCATGTTCCGTGTCTGGAGCCTTCCACATCGCAGGAAGCCAAGGATTATGTGAAGCTGGCTTTTGAGATTTCCGAAAAATATGATACGCCGGTGATTCTGCGCATGACCACGCGCGTCAGCCATTCCCGAGGATTAGTGGAACTGGGCGAGCGGGAGAACGTGCCCCTCAAAGACTACGAAAAAGATTTCAACAAATACGTGATGATGCCCGGCATGGCCAAAGCGCGTCACCGTGTGGTGGAAGCGCGGGAGAATCAGCTGGCCGAGGACTGCAACGCATCGCCCGTCAATCAGGTGTTTAAAAAAGACAGGAAAATCGGTGTCATCACCGCCGGACTGCCCTTCCAATATACGCTTCAGGCATTGCCCGAAGCGAGCGTCTTAAAAATCGGCATGGTCTATCCGTTACCGATGGAAACCATTCAGGCGTTTGCCAAAACGGTGGACCGTCTGATCGTCATCGAAGAGCTGGAGCCTTTGATGGAAAAAGACATCAAGGCGGCGGGCATACCTTGCGAAGGCAAGGACCTCTTCACCATTCAGGGCGAATATTCGACCAATATGATAAAAAAAGCGGTTTTGGGTATCTCGGAGGACGGCATTGCGCCGGCCGCCGATCTGCCGGTTCGGCCGCCCATCATGTGCCCGGGGTGTCCGCACCGCGGCGCGTATTATATCATGAAAAAAATGAAGCTGACCGTTACCGGCGATATTGGATGCTACACCCTGGGCGCACTGCCGCCGCTGGCCAGCATGGATACCTGCGTCTGCATGGGCGCGTCCATCGGCATGGCGCACGGCATGGAAAAAGCCCGCGGTAAAGAATTTGCGGGCAGAACGGTCGCCATCATCGGGGACAGCACATTTATGCATTCGGGCCTCACCGGCCTTGCCAATGTGGTCTACAATTCGGGAAACGCCACGGTGATCATCGTGGACAACCGCACCACCGGCATGACCGGCCACCAGAACAACCCGACCAACGGACGCAATCTGAAAGGCGAACCGGCCTATGAGATTGACTTAACGGCCGTCTGCCGGGCGCTGGGCGTTCAGTTCATCCAGACCATCGACCCGTTCGATCTTAAAGGCTTCCAGGCGGGTTTGAAGGAAGCGCTGGCCTTTGACGGGCCTTCGGTCATCATTTCCAAGCGCGAATGCGCCCTGCTGGACAAGAGCAAATGGAATAAGCCTTATGGGGTGGACAGAGACGTCTGCATCGGATGCAAGACCTGCATCAAACTGGGTTGCCCGGCTCTGGTCAACGATGGAGAAAAAGTGAGAATCGACACAGCACTGTGTGTGGGCTGCGGGCTTTGCGCTTCGGTCTGCCCGACGGGTGCAATCAAAGCGGGGGAATAACAGATGGAACCGATTTCGATATTAATCGTCGGCGTGGGCGGACAGGGAACCCTGCTCTCCAGCCGCATTTTGGGGCAATATGCCTCGCATATGGGATATGATGTGAAAGTTTCCGAAGTGCACGGTATGGCGCAGAGAGGCGGCAGTGTGGTCACCTATGTCCGCATGGGCGAATCGGTGGCGTCTCCGCTTATCGAGGCGGGCGGCGCGGATTATATGATCGCGTTTGAAAAGCTGGAAGCGCTTCGCTATGTCCAGCTGATGAAAAAAAGCGGAAGCATCATCGTCAATACCCAGCGCATCGACCCGATGCCGGTCATCTCGGGCACAGCCAAGTACCCTGATGGCATCATCGAAAAGCTGTCGGCGCTGGTCGAAACCCACGAAGTGGATGCGGCAAAGGCCGCCGAAGACGTTGGCAGCATTAAAGTCGTCAACACCATCATGATCGGCAAACTGGCCAAGACCATGGGCGGTGATAAAACAATATGGATGGAAGCGGTGAAGGCCTGCGTGCCGCCAAAAACGGTGAGCCTGAACGAAGCCGCTTTTAACCGGGGTTACGAAGTCTAGGAGGAGATATGATCTGGAACGAGAAATGCGAATGCATGAGCAGAGAAGAGCTGACCGCTCTGCAAACCGAGCGGTTAAAGAAACTGGTGAAAACCAGTTATGAGAATGTCGGCTATTACCGAAAGAAGATGGACGACGCGGGCGTTACCCCGGACGATATTCAGAGTCTCGAAGATTTAACCAAACTGCCCTTCACGCTGAAGGACGATTTACGTGACAATTATCCGTTTAAAGCCTTTGCGGCGCCCATGACCGATATCGTGCGTCTGCACGCTTCGTCGGGCACCACAGGCAAACCCACCGTGGTGGGATATACGAGAAACGACATCGAAACATGGTCCGAAGTGATGGCAAGAACCCTGACTGCGGGCGGCGTCACCAAGGACAGCGTTATGCAGAACGCTTACGGCTACGGTCTGTTCACAGGCGGACTCGGCGCGCACTACGGCGGCGAAAAAATCGGCGCGGCGGTCATCCCCATTTCGGGCGGCAACACCGAAAAGCAGATTATGCTCTTAAAGGATTTCGGTTCGCACGCCATCTCCTGCACGCCTTCCTACGCGCTGTATCTGGCCGAGGTGATGAAGGAGATGGGCATCGACCCCCGAAAGGATTTGCAGCTGAAATTCGGCATCTTCGGCGCCGAACCCTGGACGCACGAGATGCGTGAACAGATTGAAGAAAAACTTGGCATCCGCGCCACCGACATCTACGGGCTTTCCGAGATCATCGGCCCGGGCGTGGCGTTCGAATGTGAATATCAGGACGGTCTGCATATCAACGAAGACCACTTCCTGCCCGAGATTATCAATCCCGATACCGGGGAAGTGCTGCCCGAAGGCAGCAAGGGGGAGCTGGTCATTACGACCATCACCAAGGAAGGCATCCCGCTGGTTCGGTACCGCACGCGCGACGTCACGTCGCTTCGCTACGATGCCTGCCAATGCGGACGCACGCTGGTGCGCATGGAAAAAGTCATGGGCCGCAGCGACGATATGCTGATTATCCGCGGGGTCAATGTTTTCCCGTCCCAGGTGGAATCGGTGCTGGTCAAGTTCGAAGAAATTGAACCGCACTACCTTCTGGTGGTGGACAGAATCAACAATCTGGACACTCTGGAGATTTGGGTGGAGATGAGCGACGAGCTGTTCAGCGACGAGGTGAAGGCCGTGGAAAGCGTCCGGGCGCGCATCGGCGAACAGATTCACTCTTTGCTGGGGCTTCACGCCAAAATCAAGCTGGTTGAACCCAAGACGATTGAACGCAGCATGGGAAAAGCCAAGCGCGTGGTCGATAACCGTAAACTGTAGCCTAATAAGGAGGATACTATGGTCAATCAATTATCTGTTTTTTTGGAAAACACAACGGGCCGTTTGTCGCAGGTGACGCACGTTTTAAGTGATAATAACATCGACCTTCTGGCCCTGTCCATCGCGGACACCACCAATTTCGGCATCTTGCGCACCATCGTCAGCGATGCCTCAATTGATACTCCACACACGGAGGACATCACGGCATGGCACTTTACGAGATGCGCACCTACACGCTCTACGTCGGCAAGATGGGCGAGGCGCAGAAGCTCTACACCGAGCTCGGGTTCCCGGCGCTG
>CALMFG010000001.1 GCA_937863465.1 uncultured Clostridia bacterium | reverse complement strand
AACGACCGTCAATGTTCTTGACGTAAATGTAGTGGTTGCCGATTTTTCCCCAGAAACGAACGGTGTCGGATGATTTGCCGCTCCAGGTACTGCCGCCATAGTTGCGGAAGAAATAAGCGTTCTGCGGAACCACCCACTCTTCGCCGTCCAGAACGCGTCTGGCCGCCGCATAGGAATCGGCGGTGGGGACACGACTGGCATCGTATGCAAACTGACCCGCGGCGGTGACGATGGCGGTAATCGAAGAATTATAGACGAACACGCGGTTCATGATGACGTTGCCCACCGCGATTTTTCCGCTCATCCGCTCGCCTCTGGCTTCACAGTCGATGGCCTTGGCCAGCACTTCAAATTCGGCGCTGGTGTATTTGTAGGTGTTGCTGGAATATGGCCAGTAGTCATCGTCCGCATGGACGCATACGCTGAAACCAAACAGGATGGACAGAACGATTGTTCCGGTTAAGAGAGTTCTGAAACGAAAAATAATGCGCACCTCCGAAAGCTTCTATCTGTTAAAAAACATATTATCGAACAAAAAAACAGTTGTCAAAGCAATAAAAACATTGTTTACAGAACGTTTTCCAAAGTAATTTAACAAATATGCGTAAAAAATACCTATTTTTATACAAAAAAATGAAAATGCAGTTGTATTTTTTATTCTGGTTCTATATAATATTGTCGTATAAATGTAGGCAAGAGAGAAACACCAAAGTTCCCGGCCGAATTTATTGCGAGACGTGAATACAATTAAAAAAAAGTAAATTATGCATTTGGGGGTTAAAAATGAATAGTTTAAGAATGAAAAATACGAAGGTTTGCTTTTATGCGTTTTTAGCGTTTGCGCTGATATGCTTGGCGGCCTTTTTTCCTGTAACGGCTTTTGCGACGACCTATACGGTCGATCCTGACGGAGGCAGCGGCGGGGATTACGCCACCATCCAGGCAGCGATCGATGATGCGGCTGTCGTGGACAGCGACATTCTCAGTCTGTCGGCCGGGACGTACACCATCACGTCGCCTATTTCGGTGGATAAATCAATCACCATTCAGGGCGCGGGTGCAGGATCCACGACCATCGCGGTGGGCGGTACGCTGACCTACATGATCGATATTCTGGATTCTTTAACGGGTGTGACCATCGCCGACCTCACGATGGACGGAAGCGGTTATGATGTCCAGCGCGGCATCAGCGCGCAATCGCCGCTGACCGTCGATACGGTTACGATTCAGGACATTTCCCATTCGACGGCTACGGTCATCGGCATCTATGCGTTGGAGGATACCACGCTGACCGACCTGACCATGAGCAATATCGGGCGTTTCGGCATCTATGCCAGCGCGGCGACTGCCGGCAGTGCAATCAATTTGAACATCACCAGATTGGATTATACCGGAAAGAATAGCGCAAGCCTGATTGATTACGCCATTGACGTGGCTGACGGTGTTCATCTGACCCTGGCCGATTCGAGCATCGTGGATTGCAGCGGCACACCGGGCATATACGCTTCGACCGCGATTATCGGTTCAACCGCCAGCGGTGCACCTGCAACGACCAGCATCGCAATCACCAATACCGATTTTTCAAACAACTATATCAATGTGGCTCTGGGCTTGTCAGCAGCCGAAAACGGCACGACAGCTTCCGCATCGGGCTGTGATTTTAATATTGCCTCCGGCGGCTACAACATTGATTCCTACTCGTCATCGGCGCTGGATTTTCAAAACAATTACTGGAACATGACCAGCGCGACAGCCATTGCGGATACTTTCAACTTCGCAGGTTCGGGAACTGTGGATTATAATCCGTATTATATGGATGCGGCGATGACTGTATCCTCGGATGATTTTTTAGGCAGTCTGGCTTTCTCGGCAGGTACGCTGAGTCCAGCGTTTGATTCCGGTGTTTACACCTATACGCTGACGGTACCCTATGCGAGCAGTTCAGTCACCGTGACCCCCACGGCACTGGGCACGGGCGCAACCATCACCGTCAATGGCACAGCAGTGACCAGCGGTTCGGCTTCGGGCGCCATCAGCCTGACAGCGGGAGCTGACACCGCCATCACGGTGGTCGTCAACAGCACAACCACCTATACCATTACGGCACATCGGCAGACTTCGTACCGCTTAAGCGCATTGACCGTCTCCCAGGGAGGCGGCGGCAGCGCGATTACGCTTTCTCCGACGTTCAATTCGGATACTTTAGCCTACACTTTCGTGGTCTCGGGTTCTTATACCACAATAGATATTGCGGCGACAGCGGAAGATGCATCGGCTACAGTGACCGGGACAGGAACCAGCCTGGCGCTTACGGGTTCACCGTTTACGGTTGCCTGCCAGTCTTCCGAAGGCGTGACGCAGAATTATGTTATCACAGCGGTCTACCCGAGCTCGGATGCTTCCTTAGACAGCATTTTATACAACGGCTCCGAAATCAGCGGATTTGCGCCGACCACCTACACCTATGCGCAGACTGTCAGCAACGCGATTACCAGCGTTACGCTTTCGGCGATAACGGCCGATGCGGGCGCATCGTATACCATCAACGGCGCGGCTCCGGCTTCGTCCTACGCGGTAGCTGTCGGCACAAACACCTTCACCATTCTGGTCACGGCACAGGATGGGTCAACGACCCATACGTATACCGTGACGGTCACCCGCGAAGCGGCGGCCAGCACAAGCAGTAATGCCAACCTGTCCGATTTACGAGTCGATGGATATACGGTATTCTTGTTCGACCCGGCAACCACAGAGTATTTCGCGATTGTTGCGGCGGGTGCCACAACGGCGACAGTGACGGCGACTGCTGAGGACTCGGGCGCGACCATCACGGGTACAGGGGTTGTTACGCTGAGCGCCATGGGTATTACCACTGTCGATGTCATTGTACATGCGGCGGACGGAACAACGACCAAGACCTACTCGATACTGATTGTTGAGTCTGAACCGAGCGCTGAGCTGATTGACCTGTCAATCGACGGCGAAACGGTGGCCGGATTCCAGTACGATATATACAGCTATGCAGCAACTGTTACCACATCGACCGTGACCATCAGCGCTTTGTCGTATGATTCCGGAGCGACCATCACTGGAACCGGATTAAAAACCTTAAATTACGGTGTCAATGTGTTTACCATTTCAGTTACTTCATCGGACGGCGCTGAGACAAACAACTATCTTTTGACCATTACACGCGGGGGTTCTCACGATGCCACGTTAAGCGGCATTACGGTAAACGGCGTATCGGTGTCCCGCTTTGACCCGAAAACGTACTATTATTTCGCCTATGTGGATTATAGCAGCACCACCGCCACGATTGCCGCGACGCCGACCGTCACGGGAGCGACTGTCACTGGAACCGGTACCTATTCGATAGCCGCAGGTGAAACGGTACGCAATGTCAAGGTGACGGCGCCGGATGGTACGACAACAGCCACATATCATATTACAATTGTACGTCCGCTTTCCACCTGGCCGCATTTGAAAGACCTGTCAGTGGGTGGGTTAACGGTCGATAAATTTGCCTATAACAGTTATGAATATGTCGTCACGCTGGCTTCAAACACCGAAACTGTTTTAATCGGGGCAACGCCGATGAATACGACGACGACCGTGACCGGCACGGGCAGAAAGGCGCTGGTTCGCGGCGGAAATGACTTTGTCGTCAAAGCGACATCCTCCAATGGAACCGTGCGCAAATATAATCTGACCATCTTCCGCGGATATTTGAAAAACGCTAAGTTGGATAACATCACAATCAACGGAAAAGAAATTTCAGATTTCAGCGCAACCGATACATATTACACGGTGACTGTGCCCTATTCGACCAAAGGCTTCACATTCTGGGGCGAACCGCAGGATGATTATGCTTCGGTCAGCGGTAACGGCTGGAAGAACTTAAGCGTGGGCAAGAACACTCTGAAGCTGGTTGTAACCGCTGACGATAACGCCACAACCAAAACATACACCGTGGTGGTCACGAGAAAGTCCAGCTCGACTTCATCGACAGATACCGATGACGATGACGACGACAGCGATACCAGCACGACCGACACCGATACCAGCACGACCGACACCAGCACGACTGATACCGACACCAGTACGACAGACACGGATACATCCGTTGTGGTCAACCCGACCAGTGAAGTGGATGTTACTGAGAATCTGTTGCTGAAGGATACGCAGAACACGATGGACGGCACCACATATGTGCTGATTGTTGATGACGACGCCTTCCAGGAAGCAATTAAAAACGCGCTGGCCAAGAAGAAGGTTGAGGAAGGCGATGGTACCAACGGCATCTTGGCACATCCGTATGTCAGCTTCCCCAAAGCCAACTCGATTGACGCCAATGCAAGCGTCAGAGTGGAGCTGGACGGAGAAACGGTTCAGTCCGCATTCAATCAGGATGTGGGATTGATCCTGACACTGGACTACTACACCATCGTGATGCCCGCTGCCGCATTCTCGACAGACTTGGTCGATGACAAACTGGAGGATTACCTCATCTCCAAGCGCGTCCTGACCGACGATGAAGCGGCCGTTGCGGCAGAGACGCTGCTGGACGGCAGAGAAGTACTCTATGCG